>NZ_JFYS01000041.1:0-240194 GCF_000632045.1 Stenotrophomonas sp. RIT309 | reverse complement strand
TGGTGCGCCCGGAGAGATTCGAACTCCCGACCGCCTGGTTCGTAGCCAGGTACTCTATCCAACTGAGCTACGGGCGCCAATTACATAAACTTGTTGTGTTGATCGTGTGTGGTGCGCCCGGAGAGATTCGAACTCCCGACCGCCTGGTTCGTAGCCAGGTACTCTATCCAACTGAGCTACGGGCGCGCGGTACACAATCAAATTTTACTGCACTTCCAGCGGCGGATGCTGAAGGTCTGTCGAGTGGTGCGCCCGGAGAGATTCGAACTCCCGACCGCCTGGTTCGTAGCCAGGTACTCTATCCAACTGAGCTACGGGCGCGCGGTACACAATCAAATTTTACTGCACTTCCAGCGGCGGATGCTGAAGGTCTGTCGAGTGGTGCGCCCGGAGAGATTCGAACTCCCGACCGCCTGGTTCGTAGCCAGGTACTCTATCCAACTGAGCTACGGGCGCGCGGTACACAATCAAATTTTACTGCACTTCCAGCGGCGGATGCTGAAGGTCTGTCGAGTGGTGCGCCCGGAGAGATTCGAACTCCCGACCGCCTGGTTCGTAGCCAGGTACTCTATCCAACTGAGCTACGGGCGCGCGGTACACAATCAAATTTTACTGCACTTCCAGCGGCGGATGCTGAAGGTCTGTCGAGTGGTGCGCCCGGAGAGATTCGAACTCCCGACCGCCTGGTTCGTAGCCAGGTACTCTATCCAACTGAGCTACGGGCGCCCTGCGACAGGAGCGGAATTATGCGGATGTCGGCGCGAGTCGTCAACGCTTTTGTGAAAATTTTCACCCAACTGAATGAAAAACGCCTCTGCGACAGCCTCCGGGTGTTTCATCCACGCGAAGTGATCGGCCTGCGTACCCAGCTCCTGCGCAGAAAGCACGCGTACTTCCGAGGCGACATTCGGCAGTTTCGCCAGCAGCGCCTGCATTGATCCGCTCGGCGCCAGCCAATCGTCTTCCATCAGCACCGCCTGCGCACTGCCGTGCACGCGCGCCATCTGCGCATCCAGGTCCTCGTCCATCCCTGCGGCGGCGTAGTGATTGCTCAGCCCTACGCGTGCCCAGTCGGCGATCAGTCCGCGTGCTTCGGTGCCGCCGAAACCGAGCCGGCGCCCGTGCAGCACGCCCTGGCGCCGCGCGATCCACGGCAGGAAGCGATAGATCAGTGGCAGCAGCCAACCGCGTGGTGGCGGGAACGTGCGCCAGAACGGTGTGCCGCTGGCGGCCAGCCACAATCGATCAAACGCCTGTGGTTGGCGTCCGGCGTGCACGCAGGCCAGCTGCCCACCCAGGCTGTGGCCACCGATGATCCATGGCAGTGCCTCCTGCGCGTCATCGGCATCGGCGAGCAGGGCCTCGCTGGCCGGCAGATCGTGGTCGAGAATCTGCCGGTAGCCCCAATCCTGGCTGCGCGACGGGCGCAGCGAACTGCTGCCATTGCCACGCCATTCGTGCAGGTAGACCGCCACGCCCCTGGCTGCAAGTGCCTGCGCCAGTGGTACGTAGTGGCGCGCGGCCACGCCCAGCGCCGGCAGCCACAACAGCCGTGCCAGCGGCTGTGCGGGCGCACAGGCGATCACGTCGAAACGGTGGCCATCGCCGCTGTTCACAGTGAGCGCGCGTAGCGAATCACTCATGCGTGGGGCGCCGCGCCGAAGTGGTCCAGTACCAGCACCTCGCTGCGACCGGGCGCATAGCCCTGCTGCAATCCGCGCGCTACGTAGTCGATGCCGGCTTCGCAGGCGTTGGCCAGGCTCAGCCCGTTGCAGAGCTGCGCGGCGATGGCCGAGGCCAGCGTGCAGCCGGTGCCATGCGCATCCAGTGGCAGGCGGGCATGGATGAATTCTTCGCTGCTGACGCCGTCGAAGTAGCGGTCGACCACGCGGTTGCCTTCGTGCAGGTGCCCGCCCTTCAGCAGCACTGCACCGGCGCCCAGATCAAGGAGCGAGGCGGCGGCCCGCTCTGCATCGTTGCCATCGGCGATGCTGCGGCCGACCAGCAGCTCCGCTTCGGGTGCATTGGGGGTGACCAGGGTGGCCAGTGGCAGCAGCCGTTGACGCATTGCCTGCAGCGCGCTGTCCTCCAGCAGGCGCGCACCGCTGGTGGCCACCATCACCGGGTCGAGCACCACGTGCGGTGGTCGATGGCGTTCCAGTGCATCGGCCACCGCGTGGATCACCTCGGCGTTGGCCAGCATGCCCAGCTTCACCGCGTGGATGTCGAAGTCGTCGAAGCAGGCTTCGATCTGCGCGCGCAGGAAGTCGATCGGTGGCACGTGCACGGCGCGGACGCCGCGGGTGTTCTGCGCGGTCAGTGCGGCAATCACCGACAGCCCATGCACGCGATGCGCGGCGAAGGCCTTCAGGTCGGCCTGGATGCCGGCGCCGCCGCCGGAGTCGGAGCCAGCGATGGTCAGGGCGGAAACAGGGGTGGTCGGGCTCATGCAGCGATTGTGCCGTGCTGCCTTGCCAGGGGGTAGTGCCGGCCGGGCTGCGCCCGGCACCGGCACAAGCAACAGCAACACCTGGAGCAACGGCGGCATGTGGTGGGATGCGGGGTGGTGTGGGCCTGCAGGACACGCCGTAGACCCGTCCGTGGGGGCTCGATGGCGCCATCCATGGCGCTAACGGTCCTGCAGCCCCACACCGCCCCGCATCTGACGGCTTCCTGCGCAGTAGATCCACGCCATGCGTGGATATCGCGGAAAAGATCGGATGGACAACGTAGATCCACGCCATGCGTGGATGACGCCATGCTCAACGCCGCCAGCGCGCCCACTGCTGGTAGGACACATAGCCCAGCCCGGTCAGGCCGGTCAGCAGGGCAGGGGCCAGCAGGGCGTCGTACTGCCAGCGCACGAACAGCCAGGCGCCGATCACGCCGCCAGCAAGGAAGCCGCTGATGATCAGGCCGCTCAGGGTCAGGCGTCGTACCTGCAGCGGCAGCCCGCGCAGCAGGTGGCCCAGGCCGATGCCGAGATCGGTGAACATGCCGCTGAGATGAGTGGTGCGTACGACGGCACCACTGAAGGTGGTGGCCATCGCATTCTGCAGTCCGCAGGCCATCGCGGCCACCAATGCGCCCCATATCTGATGCTGCTTGAACAGCGGAATGGCCGCCAGCAGCAACAGCGATTCCAATGCCAGCGCCACGCCGTAGCGCCGGCCGAGCTGCAGTGCGCTGTCCTGGATCAGCAGTCCGCTGACCATCGCGCCCAGCGAAAACGCGATCAGCAGCCCCCACAAATGGCCGACCGCGCGCCAGTCACCTTGCGCCAGTGCCATGCCAAGCTGGCTGGTGCTGCTGGTCATGTGGCTGACCGCCTGGTGTTCAAAACCGAGGAAGCCAACCACATTGACCATGCCGGCCACGCACGACAGGGCGACCGCGCCGATCCAGACCCAGGTGGGCAGGCGGATTCCCATGGCAGGCCCCTCAGGGCCCGCCGAAGCCGCCGTTGAACTGCAGCTCGCTGAAGGTCCCGCTGGCCGGGTCGAAGACCGCGCCCCAGAACTGCGCGCCGCCATCGCAGACCCGCACCGCCTCGCGGGCGGGCCGCAGGCTGTTGTCTTCAGGCAGATGGAACGCGTTGATGTAGATCACCTGCTTTCCGTCCAGCTCGATGCCGACGTACTGGCGATCGAAATCCAGCACGTGCGGCACCTGGGCTTCCAGCGATGCCAGCTTCGCTTCCAGCTGGTCCACCTGCTGCCGGCTCGGTGCCCAGTAGCCGCTGACCCGCCCGGCCTCGCGGCCGGGGCTGGGGCGCGAGCAGGTGTCGAGCACCTGCGCGGCGATGATCGGGCGGGTGACCACCCAGGACTGGCCACTGCGTTCTGTGGTCGGCACGCTGGCCGGTCCCTGCGTGGTCGCGCAGGCACCGAGCAGCGTGGCAATGGCGACCGCCAGCGATGGCAGCAGCAGACGGGTGCAGCGGTTCACAACACCTCCGAGGCGTAATCGGCCAGCCGCGAGCGTTCACCGCGACGCAGCGTGATGTGCGCGCTGTGTGGCCAGTTCTTGAAGCGGTCCACGGCGTAGGTCAGGCCCGACGTGGTTTCGGTCAGGTACGGGGTGTCGATCTGTTCGACGTTGCCCAGGCAGACGATCTTGGTGCCGGGGCCGGCACGGGTGATCAGCGTCTTCATCTGCTTGGGGGTCAGGTTCTGCGCCTCGTCCAGGATCAGGTAACGCGACAGGAACGTACGGCCGCGCATGAAGTTCATCGAGCGGATCTTGATGCGGCTGGCGAGCAGGTCGTTGGTGGCCTGGCGGCCCCAGGTGCCGCCTTCCTGGTTGTGCGTCAGCACTTCCAGGTTGTCGGTCAGCGCGCCCATCCACGGCGTCATCTTCTCTTCCTCGGTACCGGGCAGGAAGCCGATGTCCTCGCCGACGCTGACCGTGGCGCGGGTCATGATGATCTCGCGGTAGCGCTGCTGGTCCATCGTCTGCGCCAGGCCGGCGGCCAGTGCCAGCAGGGTCTTGCCGGTGCCGGCGGTACCGAGCAGGGTGACGAAGTCGATCTCCGGATCCATCAGTGCGTTGAGTGCGAAGTTCTGCTCGCGGTTGCGCGCGCTGATGCCCCACACGGCATGGCTGCCGTGGCGGAAGTCATCGACCAGCGACAACACCACCTTGCCATCGCCGACGATCCTGCTGACGCGCAGCTCGACTTCGTCTTCGCCCGGCAGGTACACGTACTGGTTCGGGTACCACTCTTCGCCGTCCTGGGCGAGGATTTCGTAGTGCGTGCGGCCCTTGTCGCTCCAGCTGCGCAGATCCTCGCCGTGGCGCTTCCAGAAGTCTTCCGGCAGCTCGGTGGCGCCGGTGTAGAGCAGGCTGAAATCGTCCAGCGCGCGGTCGTTCTCGTAGTCTTCCGAGACGATGCCGGCGATGGCCGCCTTGATGCGCAGGTTGATGTCCTTGGAAACGAACACCACCGGGATCTCCGGCGTTTCTTCCTTCAGCGCCAGGATCGCGCCGAGGATGGCGTTGTCCGGGATGACCTTGCCAAAGCTCTTGCCCGCGTCGAAATGGCTGGTCTGGAAGCGCAGCAGGCCCACGCTCTGCTTGCCGCGCAGCTGCAGGCCCTGCGGCCGCTGCAGCGGAATGCCCTCGGCCAGGTTGTCCAGGCCCGAAGCCTGCACCAGCTCGTTGAGGAAGCGGCTGACCTGGCGGGCATTGCGGCTCGCTTCGGTCGTGCCCTTCTTGCCGTTGTCCAGCTCCTCGATCACCTGCATGGGCAGGTAGACATCGTGCTCCTCGAATTTGAACAGCGCGGTGGGATCGTGCATCAGCACGTTGGTATCCAGCACGTAGATGCGCTTGCCTCGGGTCATCATCGGTTCCTGGTTACGGACAGGGAAAAACCACCACGGCCTGCTGCAGGGCAGGGTGGTGGCGGACAAAGTGGGCGATGGGACTCACTTGGACTGATTGGCCTTCAGTTCGGCGAGGACGGCGTCGGCATGGCCGGCGACCTTGACCTTGCGCCATGACTGCACGATGCGGCTGTCGGGGGAAATCAGGAAGGTGCTGCGCTCGATGCCACGTACCTGCTTGCCGTACATGTTCTTCATCTTGATCACGTCGAAGGCGCTGCACAGCGCTTCGTCGGCATCACTGACCAGCGGGAACGCGAAGCCCTGCTTGGCACAGAAGTTGTCGTGGGACTTCACCGAGTCGCGGGAGACGCCAAGCACGACCGCGCCCGCTTTCCTGAAGTCGGGCAGCAGTGCGTTGAAGTCGATGCCCTCGGTGGTGCAGCCCGGGGTGCTGTCCTTGGGGTAGAAGTACAGCACCAGCCACTGGCCGGCGTAATCGCCGAGGGTGGCCTGGGCGCCGCCGGACAGCGCCAGCGGCAGGGAAAGGGTGGTGCTGTCCAGGGTATCGCCGTTGTTCATGAGGTCCTTCTGTCGAGCCTGGGTTCTTTCTACGACAATTGCATGAAACGCCACGCGCCCGTGAGGAGCGCGCGAAGAATCAGGGTTTCAATCAGAACTTCATCGGGTCCATGATCGCGTCCAGGTTCAAGTGGTCGCAGAACTCGAGGAAATCATCGCGCAGGGCGGCGATATGCATGTTGGCCGGCACGCCGATGGTGACCTGTGCGCTGAACATTTCCGCACCGGTCTGCATGGCGCGGTAGCGCGTGCTCTGCAGGGTCTCGATGGTGATGCCCTGGCGGTCGAAGAAATCGGCCAGCTGGAACAGGATGCCCGGCTTGTCGGCGGCGATCACCTCGACGATGTACGGCAGCAGGTTGGACTGCGCCTGCTTGGCTTCGGTGCGATACCACACCAGCTTCAGGCCTTCCTCGCGCTCGAGCCGGGTCAGCATCGCTTCCAGCTTGGCGACCGAATCCCAGGAGCCGGTGGCCAGCGCGGTCACCGAGACATCGCGGCCCACGGTGGCCAGGCGTGCATCCACCAGATTGCACCCGCTGTCGGCGATGCGGCGGGTGACGGACAACAGGGGGGACTCCGGATGCGTCGTATAGGCGTTGATCAGGAGGTGGTTTTCGCTCGGCGCTGGGCGCGGGGTGGTGTCGGTCAAGGCGATTCCGGGTAATGCATGCGTTAGTCTGAATGCCCGCCAGAGGCGGGGATCCACCGGTGTCCAGCATACTTGCCCGTGCTTTCGCGCCGCAAGTAACATTCAGAACGCCCGCGCCCTTCCGTGGCGGACGTTTTCCCTCCCCAGCCAAGAGCAGCACGTCCTTGTCCCTTTCCGGCCTCATCACCGCGCTGGCGACCCCCTTCCGGGCCGACGGCGCACTCGACCCCGACGGTTGGCAGCGCCTGCTGCACCTGCAGCTGGAGGGCGGCGTCCAAGGCGTTGTCGTTGCCGGCTCCACCGGCGAGGCAGCCACCCTGTCCGATGCGGAGTACGACCAGCTGCTGGCCAGCGCGGTCGAACGCATCGCCGGCCGCGTTCCGGTCCTGGCCGGTACCGGCCTGTCCGGCACCGCCAAAACCATCGAACAGACCCGCCGTGCTGCCGCGCTTGGCGCCACCCACGCGCTGGTGGTCACCCCGCCGTACGTGCGGCCGACCCAGGCTGGCCTGATCGCGCATTACCGCGCGGTCGCCGACCAGGCCGGAGTGCCGGTGGTGCTGTACAACGTGCCCGGCCGCACCGGCTGCGACATGCTGCCGGAGACCGTGGCCGAGCTCGCCAGCCATCCGAACATCGTCGGCATCAAGGAAGCGGTGGGCGATACCGGCCGCGTGCGGGCACTGCTTGACCTGCGCAGCCCGACCTTTGCCGTGCTCACCGGCGATGACGGCACGGCCGCACGTTCGATCCAGGCCGGCATGGACGGTCTGATCTCGGTCGGTTCCAACGTGCTGCCCGGCGCCTATCGCCGGATGTGCGACCTGGCCGCTGCCCGCGACCATGAAGCCGTTGAATCCTGGGACGCTCGCCTGCAGCCGTTCCATGACTTCTGCGGTGTCGAATCCAACCCGATTCCGGTCAAGGCGCTGTTGCGTCGGATCGGCATCGGTCACGATCTGCGCCTGCCGCTGCTGCCGCTTTCGGCCGCACACGCGCCTGCCGCCGACCATCTCGCCGGCGATATCGCCGCCCTCGAAGCCCTTTCCAGCCACTGACCTTCCGTCTTGGTCTGATCCAGGAGATTCACATGCGCCAATCCGTTTCCGCCGTCCGCGTGCTGTCCTTCGCGCTCCTTGCCGTGGCCACCGCAGCCGGCACCACCGGTTGCTTCAAGCGTGGCGTCAAGGGCGACTACGCTCTGGCCCCGGAAGTGCGTCCGCTGGAAGTGCCGCCGGACCTGAACCTGCCGGCAGGCGCCGGCAACAACCAGGTGCCGACCCTGAGCTCGGCGACCAAGCCGGCCACCCCGGCCGCCGCTGCCCCCGCCGTCAGCGCCACCGGTTTCACCATTGCCGGCAGCAAGGATGAAGCCTTCGCCAAGGTCGGTACCGCGCTGGAAGGCGTGGAAGGCCTGACCATCGCTACCCGCGCGCAGCTGCTGGGTTCGTACGACGTGGCCTATGAAGGCAGCAACTTCCTGGTCCGCGTGGTCGCCGTCGACGCCGGTGCCTACATCTCCGCGGTCGACCCGCGTGGCCTGCCGGCCACCGCCGAAGCCCCGGTGAAGCTGATTGCCGCGCTGAAGGCCAAGCTGGCCCCGTAATGGCCGGTTGGGCGGGTGCGGAGCCTGCGGGTTCGCACCTGCCGTGGTAGACGCCGGCCCTGGTCGGCGCCTTTGTGCCAACCAAGGTTGGCAGCTACCAGGGCCAGAACGGAAAAGGGCGCCTTGGGCGCCCTTTTCATTGCCTGCTGGTTCGCACCTGCCGTGGTAGGGGCCGACCTTGGTCGGCGCCTTTGCGCCAACCAAGGTTGGCAGCTACCAAGGCCAGAACGGAAAAGGGCGCCTTGGGCGCCCTTTTCATTGCCTGCTGGTTCGCACCTGCCGTGGTAGACGCCGACCCTGGTCGGCGCCTTTGTGCCAACCAAGGTTGGCAGCTACCAAGGCCAGAACGGAAAAGGGCGCCCTGGGCGCCCTTTTCATTGCCTGCTGGTTCGCACCTGCCGTGGTAGAGGCCGACCTTGGCCGGCGCTTTTGTGCCAACCAAGGTTGGCAGCTACCAGAGCCATGGTGCCTGCGCCTCAGCGCTCCAGCAGCTTCAGCAGCTTCAGCTTGTCCGGCTTGCCATCCCACTCACCGGCGTCGGCCGGCGGGTCCTTGCGCACGGTCAGCACCGGCCATTCCTTCGCCAGTTCTGCATTGAGGGCGACGAAACCTTCCTGGCCGGCGGGAACATCGTCTTCCGGGAAGATCGCGTTGACCGGGCACTCGGGTTCGCAGAGGGTGCAGTCAATGCACTCGTCCGGGTCGATCACCAGGAAGTTCGGGCCTTCGTGGAAGCAATCCACGGGACACACTTCCACGCAATCGGTGTGTTTGCACTTGATGCAGTTTTCGGTGACGACAAATGGCATGGGTAGAGGGCGAATCGCTTTCTGAACCTGCCAATTCTAGAACAGGTTGGCCCCCGGTGTCGGTTGCCGTGTGAAAGTGGGGCGGATGGGCGGCCCGGAGGCCCATTTGGCGGCGTGCCCGCCCTGTGCGACGCTGCCAGGGCCGCCGGCCCGCTTCGGTCGACCCCCTTCCCTGCAGGATCCTTCATGTCGCCAGTCCAGCCCGGTGCCGCCTCCAACGGCGGTGAGAACACTGCCTTCATCGTCCTGATCAGTTGCGCCGCCACCCTCGGCGGGTTCCTGTTCGGCTTCGATAGTGGCGTCATCAATGGCACCGTCGATGGCCTGCGCCAGGCCTTCAACTCCAGCGAGGCCGCGCTCGGCTTCGAGGTCGCCTCGATGCTGCTGGGGTGCGCGATCGGGGCGTTCGTGGCCGGTTGGCTTGGCGATCGGCTGGGACGTCGCGGCGTGCTGATCGTGGCGGCCGTGATGTTCCTGGTGTCGGCGCTGGGCGCCGGCGCTGCACATGCCTCCTGGTTGTTCGTCTGCGCACGCGTGCTCGGCGGGTTCGCTGTCGGTGCGGCCAGCGTGATGTCGCCGGCCTACATCGCCGAAGTCGCCTCTGCGCGCTATCGCGGCCGGCTGGCGACCGTGCAGCAGATGGCGATCATCTGCGGCCTGTTCGCAGCGTTCCTCAGCAACTATCTGCTGGCTCGGGCGGCGGGTGCGTCGACCGAGCCGCTCTGGCTGGGGCAGGAAGCCTGGCGCTGGATGTTCTGGATGCAGGCACTGCCGTCGCTGCTGTTCCTGCTGTTGTTGCTGGTGATCCCGGAAAGCCCGCGCTTCCTGGTGATGAAGGGCCGGCAGGCGCAGGCGAGGGCGGTGCTTGGCCGGTTGTACGGCGAACGTGCCGCGGTGAACAAGCAGGCCGAGATCGAAGCCAGCCTGGCCCAGGACCAGCACAAGCCGCGATTCGGCGACCTGATCAACAAGGCCACCGGCAAGCTGCGCCCCATCGTCTGGATCGGCATCGGCCTGGCGATGTTCCAGCAGCTGGTCGGCATCAATGTGGTGTTCTACTACGGCGCGGTGCTGTGGCAGGCGGTGGGTTTCTCGGAAAGCGATGCGCTGCTGATCAACGTCCTGTCCGGTGCGCTGAGCATCGGCGCCTGCCTGCTGACGGTGGTGCTGATCGATCGCATCGGCCGCAAGCCGCTGCTGTGGGTCGGTTCGGTCGGCATGTCGGTGGCCCTGGTGCTGATGGTGGTGGCCTTCGCCAGCGGCAGCCTGGCCGAGGGGCGCCTGCAGCTGTCCGACGGCATGGGCCGGTTGGCGCTGGTAGCGGCCAACGTCTATGTGGTGTTCTTCAACATGTCGTGGGGCCCGGTGATGTGGGTGATGCTGGGCGAGATGTTCCCGAACCAGATCCGCGGCCCGGCGTTGGCCGTGGCCGGTGCGGCGCAGTGGACCTCGAATTTCGCGATCACCGTGACCTTCCCGATGCTGCTGGCCGGCATCGGCCTGGCCGGTGCGTACGGCATCTACACCGTCGCCGCGATCCTCTCGATCATCTTCGTCATCCGCTACGTGCGCGAGACCAAGGGCAAGGAACTGGAGCAGATGGAAGGCTGACGTGTGCCTGGCTTCGGTTGCATTTCGTCGGCGCCTGATTGTCCACGGTGCGAGGGGGCAGGCCGCCCTCTCCAGGACACGCAAAAGCCCATCCATGGTGCTCGATGGCGCCATCCATGGCGCCAACGGTCCTGGAGAGGGCGGCCTGCCCCCTCCTGACAGTTTCATGGTGCCAGCGGATGCACTGAAGCGCTGGTCGGCTGTTGCTGCAGCGCGCGGGAAACCGTCCAGAGCCGGCGGGGTCACCCAGGGCAGGACCGTTGGCGCCATGGATGGCGCCATCGAGACCCCATGGATGGGTTCACGGCGTGTCCTGCCCTGGGTGACCCCGCCGGCTCAAGCCGAAAGCAGGGAGGCGCTCAAGCGACCAGCCCAGTCGGCGACACGATTCCGGAAAACAGAAAAGCCCGCACAAGGCGGGCTTTTTCGGTTCCTGCTGCGGCGACTGGTGCTCCCTAGGGGACTCGAACCCCTGTTTTAGCCTTGAGAGGGCCACGTCCTAACCACTAGACGAAGGGAGCAGTGTGTCGCTGCCGGTGCAGGAGCGCTAGTATATGCACCTCGATGCCATTGGGCAATCCCGAAACTTCAACCGGAAGCGCCAACATCATTTCCTCTGCTACATCACCGTTCAGCCTGCGCGTCATCCCGCGCGACCAGCACACGATCTCCCGCAAGGACATCAGCCCGAACGCTTTGCGCGTGCTTTATCGACTGCGCGATGCCGGCTTCGGCGCCTACCTTGTCGGCGGCGCGGTGCGCGATCTGCTGGTCAATGGCCAACCCAAGGATTTCGACGTGGCCACCGATGCCACGCCCGAACAGGTCAAGCAGTTGTTCCGCAACTGCCGCCTGATCGGCCGCCGTTTCCGCCTGGCCCATGTTGTGTTCGGCCGCGAGATCATCGAAGTCGCCACCTTCCGAGCCAACATCGATGACGGCAGCGGCGACCGCGAAATGGAAAACGGCATGCTCGTGCGCGACAACGTGTACGGCAGCATCGAAGACGACGCCATCCGCCGCGACTTCACCTGCAATGCCCTGTATTACGCCATCGAGGACTTCTCGGTGCGTGACTACACCGGCGGCTTCGAAGACGTGCAGGCACGCCTGATGAAGCTCATCGGCGACCCGGTGCAGCGTTACCAGGAAGACCCGGTGCGCATGCTGCGTGCGGTCCGCCTTGCGGCCAAGCTCGGCTTCCAGATCGAAGAGGGCACTGCCGCACCGATCCCGCAGCTGGCCGGCCTGCTCAACGAAGCCGCACCGGCGCGCCTGTTCGAGGAAGTCCTGAAGCTGTTCCTGTCCGGGCATGGCGTTGCCAGCTTCGAAGGACTGGAACGCTACGGTCTGTTCGACGTGCTGTTCCCGGAAAGCGCCAAGGCGCTGAAGTCGAACCGCACCGGCGCGCTGCGCCGCATGCTGGTCGAGGGCCTGGCCAACACCGATGCACGCGTGGCCAATGACGAGCCCGTGTCGCCGGCGTTCCTGTTCGCGCTGTTGCTGTGGCCGGCTTACTGCCGCGCGCAGGCAACGCTGCTCAAGCAGGGCGTCGCACCGGAAGAGGCACAGCGTCGTGCCGCCGACCGTGTCACCGTGCAGCAGCTGAGCACGATTGCATTGCCGCGCCGTTTCTCGCTGCCGATGCAGGAGATCTGGCTGCTGCAGGCGCGCTTCAGTTCGCGCCAGCGCAAGCGCGTGATGCGCACGCTCAACCACCCCCGTTTCCGTGCCGCCTTCGATTTCCTGGCCCTGCGCCAGGTGGCATCGGCAGAGCACGAAGCCGACGTCGCGTTCTGGCGCGAAGCGCAGGCGCAGTCCGGGCATGAGCTGGATTCGTCGCTGGATTCCCTGCACAGCGATGCAGGCGATGAGGAGGGTGGAGCGCCGCGCAAGCGTCGTCGTCGCCGTCGTCGTCCCGATGGCGCAGCTGCCGGTGCTGCCGAGTAATCCATGACCGGTGCCTGGATCGGGCTGGGCGCCAATCTTGGCGACGCAGCCAACACCGTCCGCGCGGCCATTGCCGCGCTGGACGAGCTGCCCGGAACCCGGCTGACGCAGGCCTCGCGGTTGTACGCGACGCCGGCATGGGGCAACGAGGACCAGCCACCGTTCGTCAACGCAGTGGCCTCGGTCGACACCGATCTGCCCGCCGTCGAGCTGCTGCAGGCCATGCTCGCGCTGGAGCAGCGCTTCGGCCGCGTACGTGATCCCGCCGTGCACTGGGGGCCGCGTGCGCTGGATCTGGACCTGCTGCTGTTCGGCGAGCAGGTGCTGGACCTGCCCGAGCTGAAGGTGCCGCATCCCTACCTGCACGAGCGTGCGTTCGTGTTGGTGCCATTGGCCGAAATCGCCGCCGATCTGGCCATTCCCGGCCACGGTCGCGTACGGGATGCAGTGATGCGGGTGGATGCCTGCGGGATCGCGCCGTTAGGGTGATAATGCCCGGGTTATCTCCCCCGGTTATCAGCACATGAGCACCCACGCAGACAGCAAGCCCTGGACCGTTCCCGCCCTGGCCGAGGCCAAGCGCAATGGCCAGAAGCTGGTCATGTTGACCGCCTACGACGCAGGCTTCGCCCGCACCTTCGATGCCAATGGCGTCGACCTGATCCTGATCGGCGATTCGCTGGGCATGGTCGTGCAGGGGCACGATTCGACCCTGCCGGTGAGCGTCGCCGACATGGTCTATCACACCCGCGCAGTCGCCCGCGTGCTGCAGCGTGCGCTGCTGATCGCCGACCTGCCGTTCGGCGCCGATGCCACCCCGGAACGCGCGCTGGATGCTTCGCTGCAGCTGCTGCAGGCGGGTGCGGAGATGGTCAAGATCGAAGGCGCCGGCTTCAAGGTCGACATCATCCGCTACCTGGTCGAGCGCGAGATCCCGGTGTGTTCGCACCTGGGCCTGACCCCGCAGTCGGTGCTGCGCCTGGGTGGCTTCAAGATCCAGGGCCGTGGCGATGCCGCGCGCCAGCTGGTGGACGATGCCAAGGCCGTGGCTGAAGCCGGTGCCAGCATCATGGTGCTCGAATGCGTGCCGACCCCGGTTGCCGCCGCCGTCACCGCCGCGGTGCCGGTGCCGACCATCGGTATCGGTGCCGGTCCGCAGTGCGACGGCCAGGTGCTGGTGCTGCACGATTTCCTCGGCCTGGACAGCGGCCACCGTCGCCCGAAGTTCGTCAAGGACTTCCTGGCTGAAGGCGGTTCGGTGGCCGGCGCCACCCGTGCCTACGCCGATGCCGTGCGCGATGGCAGCTTCCCCGACGAAGAACACGCGTACGCCCAATGATCCAGACCTTCAACGAACTCGGTGCGCTGCGCGCGCAGATCGCGCAGTGGAAGGGCGAGGGCCTGCGCGTGGCGCTGGTGCCGACCATGGGCAACCTGCACGGTGGGCACCACGCGCTGGTCACCCTGGCAAAGCAATACGCCGACAAGGTGGTGGCCAGCATCTTCGTCAACCCGACACAGTTCGGGCCGAACGAGGATTTCAGCCGCTATCCGCGCACCCCCGAAGCCGATGTGGCCGGGCTGGAGCAGGTGGGCTGCGATGCGGTGTGGCTGCCCAGCGTCGAAGCGATGTACCCGCTGGGCGTGGACAAGACCACGCAGATGCATGCGCCTGGCGTCAGCGAGGTGCTGGAAGGCGCCAGCCGCCCGGGCCATTTCGATGGCGTGTGCACGGTGGTGGCGCGGCTGTTCCTGCAGGTACAGCCGGATGTGGCCGTGTTCGGCCGCAAGGACTACCAGCAGCTGGCGGTCATCAAGCAGATGGTGGCCGAGCTGTCGTTCCCGATCCAGATCGTCGGTGCCGAGATCGTGCGTGATGAGGATGGCCTGGCCAAGAGCTCGCGCAACCAGTACCTGAGCGCCGAACAGCGCCCGCTCGCGACCACCCTTCACCGCACCCTGCTGGGCATGCGCGAAGGCTATGTGGCCGGGCACGCGCGTGAACGCATCGAGGCCGACGCCGTCGCTGCGCTGCAGGCAGCGGGCTTCCAGGTGGATTACGCGGTACTGCGCACTCCGGAGCTGGCCGAGCCGAGTTTCGATGGCGGAGGCCGCGTGGCCCTGATCGCCGCACGCCTGGGCACCACCCGGTTGATCGACAACCTGGAGTTCTGAACCGCCCCGCGCGGTTGTGCAGGGCGCCCGCAGTGGGCGCCCGGTGTTTGCCGGACAAGGACGACCTGCCGATATGACCTCGTTTCCAGCCAGCCCCGGCCGCCGCGCCGTGGCGGCGATCCTGGCGGTGTTCGCCGCCGCGCTGCTGCCTTCGCTGGTGATCGGTGGCCTGATTGCCGGTCTCAGCCTCGGCCAGGAAGTGGCCACGGCCGCGCTGGCGGCCGCCTTGATGTTCGTGCTGGCCTTCGCCCACGCCGTGGCGGTGCTGCTGCCGATGGGCCTGATCCTGCTGTCTTCCGGCCGCCTGCGCTGGGTCTGGTTCGCGCTGGTCGGGGCAGGGCTGGGCGCGCTGGCCATGGCCACCTGTGCCTGGCCCGACGGCTCTGGCGGCGCTCTGATGAGCCAGCTGTCCTCTGCGGACAACTTCGACTGGGCCAGCTATGCCTTCTCGGTACTGGTGGCGGCCGGATTCGGCCTGATGGCCGGACTGGCGTTCCATGCCGTGTTCCGGGCCGTGCTGGCCGGTGCCGCAGCGCCATCGCCGGGCGCGCAGCAGCGCACCGGCTGAACGGTCTTCAGCATCCTGCGGCCGCTACCTGACGGTTGCCGCGTGGGTGCTAGAATCGGCTCTTTCCTTTGCCGTTGCAGCGCCCCCATGCACCTGTCCCTGCTCAAGACCAAGATCCACCGCGCCACCGTCACCCATTCGGAGCTGAACTACGAAGGCTCCATCGCCATCGATGACAACCTGCTGGCTGCCACCGGCATCCGTGAGTTCGAGCAGGTGCACATCTGGGACGTGACCAACGGTGCGCGCTTCTCGACCTATGCGATCCGCGCCGAAGCCGGCAGCGGTGTCGTCTCGCTCAATGGTGGCGCTGCGCGCCACGTGCAGGTCGGTGACATCATCATCATTGCCGCCTTCGCCAGCATGACCGAGCAGGAAGCCGACAGCTTCAAGCCGAAGCTGGTGTACGTGGACGGCAACAACCAGATCTCCCACACCAACGACACGATCCCGACCCAGGCCGCATGACAACGAACAACGGATTCGACTCGCTGCATTCCCACGCCCAGCGCCTGAAGGGCGCAAGCATTCCCGGCCTGCTCGCCGCCGAACCCGGCCGTGTACAGGACCTGGCGCTGCGGGTCGGTCCGTTGTATGTCAACTTCGCCCGGCAGAAATACGATGCCGCAGCGTTGCAGGCGCTGTTGGCGCTGGCTGCCGAACGTGATGTCGGCGGCGCCATCACGCGCCTGTTCCGTGGCGAGCAGGTCAACCTGACAGAAGGCCGCGCTGCGCTGCATACTGCGTTGCGCGGTGACGTAGTCGATGCGCCGGTGGCGGCCGAGGCCTACGCCACCGCGCGCGGCATCCGCCAGCGCATGGGCGTGCTGGTGCGCGCGCTGGAAGACAGCGGCGTGACCGATGTGGTCAGCGTCGGCATTGGCGGTTCCGATCTCGGCCCGCGACTGGTCGCCGATGCGCTGCGCCCGGTCACAGGCGCACGCCTGCGCGTGCATTTCGTGTCCAACGTGGACGGCGCCGCCATGCAGCGCACGCTGGCCACGCTGGATCCGGCGAAGACCGCCGGCATCCTCATTTCCAAGACCTTTGGTACCCAGGAAACCCTGCTCAACGGCCAGATCCTGCATGACTGGCTGGGTGGCAGCGAGCGCCTGTACGCGGTCAGCGCCAATCCGGAACGCGCCGCCAAGGCCTTCGCCATTGCCGCCGAGCGCGTGCTGCCGATGTGGGACTGGGTGGGCGGCCGCTATTCGCTGTGGTCGGCCGTCGGTTTCCCGATCGCACTGGCCATCGGCTTCGAGCGCTTCGAGCAGCTGCTGGAAGGTGCCGCGCAGATGGATGCGCATGCACTGGACGCGCCGTTGGAGCGCAACCTGCCGGTGCTGCACGGCCTGACCGACATCTGGAACCGTAATCTGCTGGGCCACGCCACGCATGCGGTGATGACCTACGACCAGCGCCTGGCGCTGCTGCCGGCCTATCTGCAGCAGCTGGTGATGGAAAGCCTGGGCAAGCGCGTGCAGCGCGATGGCCAGCCGGTCACCACCGACACCGTGCCGGTGTGGTGGGGCGGTGCCGGCACCGATGTGCAGCACAGCTTCTTCCAGGCGCTGCACCAGGGCACCAGCATCATCCCGGCCGATTTCATCGGCTGCGTGCACAACGATGATCCGTATACGGTCAACCACCAGGCGCTGATGGCCAACCTGCTGGCGCAGACCGAAGCACTGGCCAACGGCCAGGGCAGCGACGATCCGCACCGCGATTACCCGGGCGGCCGGCCGAGCACGATGATCCTGCTCGACGCGCTCACCCCGCAGGCGCTGGGCGCGTTGATCGCGATGTACGAGCACGCGGTGTACGTGCAGTCGGTGATCTGGAACATCAACGCTTTCGACCAGTTCGGTGTCGAACTGGGCAAGCGGCTGGCCAGTGGTCTGCTGCCGGCCCTGCAGGGCGAGGATGTCCAGATCAATGATCCGCTGACCCGTGAGCTGCTGGCGCAGCTGAAGGGCTGAGCGCGGCGCGCCGGATGCGTGCGTCGATGCACTGGCGCGACCTCGTTCGACGAAGGGAGCCCGAGGTGTGGGCGGGTCTGCACCTGACCGTGCAGGCCCCCGTGCGCCCTGCGCTTGTGGTTTCGGTCTGCCCGCCGGACCGGATACGGGTGGGTACCGAGGAACGCCCCATGTTGTGGGCGAGGGTGGAGCCCGACTATTTCGGTGTGGACCTGCTTCGCAGCGCCTCCCCGGCCTCGCCGGCGACCATTCCACCGATCACGGCTGCCGAGGTGCGGGCGTTGCATTCGGATGATCCGGTGCGGACTGCCGCAGCGTGGGCACGTCATTTCGCACAGGCCCTTACCCGTTCGGATCGATCTCCGCTGGCCCAGGGCGAATGGCTGCTGCAGCCGACGCTGCATGGCCTGGAGCGTGCGCGGATGCCGCTCACGCTCGCGTCAGATGCGCTGGCCCGACCGGCGGTGGATACCTTGGACTGGTCGAGCGTGACGCACGGCGAATGCCTGCCTCCCGTCCTGCTGCGGGCACCGTCTCTGGCCACGGCTGGGCGGGTCAAGGCCTGGGCCAGGCAGGCCCGGGCAGGATCACTGCCACCGGTGCTGCTGATGTGGGTCAGTGGCCTGCAGGCACACGTGGTGCTGGACGGACACGACCGGCTGCAGGCAGCCGTGCAGGAGGGCGCAGATGTGCCGGCGCTGGTTCTGCTGCGTCATGGCGAGCGGTGCGTGGATGAGCGGGGCCTGGCGCGGGCTGACATCATCGTCGAGCGGTCTGGCGGCGCGGACATGACAGTCGAGGCCCGCAACCGACTGCTGCTCGATCTTTATAGCCCTGCGCGCGACGTCCTGCCCAGTCGGGCAGATCTGATGCGTGGTGGGGTGGATCAATGGATTGCAGAAGTGGACGCCGAGGCCAGGCAGGGCGAGGATGTCCAGATCAATGATCCGCTGACCCGTGGGCTGCTGGCGCAGCTGAAGGGCTGACGCGGGCGGGGAATGCCGCCGGGCATGGCCCGGCGCTACCCTTCGTCATGCCGGTAGCGCCGGGCCATGCCCGGCGAATACGACGACGCATCACCGGCTCGGATCGCGTTCCGGGCTCGGCCGCTTGGCCAGCTTGCGCTGCAGCGAACGCCGGTGCATGCCGAGCAGCCGCGCGGCCGCCGACACATTGCCGCCGGTTTCATGCATCGCCTGCTGGATGTGTTCCCACTGCAGGCGGCTGATCGGGGTCATCGCATCGGGCACTTCCATCTCGCCGTCATCGGCGGGGCCATCGTCTTCCTCGCCCAGCGCACGCAGGATCATCGGCACCGTCGATGGCTTCGGCAGGTAGTCGTCGGCGCCCAGCTTGATCGCCTCCACTGCGGTGGCGATGCTGGCATAGCCGGTCACCAGCAGGATCCGCATGTCTGCGCGCAGCGCGCGCAACGGCTGTATCAGGGCCAGGCCGGAATCGCTGCCCAGCTTCAGGTCGATCAACGCGAACGCCGGCGGATGCTGGCGGGCCAGTGCCAGCGCACTGGCCGCATCCTGTGCGGTCTGCGTCTCCAGCCCTTTGCGGGCCAGGCTGCGCTGCAGGGTGCGCAGGTAGAGTTCGTCGTCGTCGACCAGCAGGCCAAGGGTGGAAGCAGTCATGGTCATTCCTCGCGGGGGGCCAGCGGCAGGCGGAAGCCGACGCGGCTGCCGGCCCCTTGGGCCGGGCGCATCCACATCTCGCCGTCCAGGCGTTCGATGGTGGCATGGGACAGGGCAAGACCGACGCCCATGCCTTCACTCTTGCTGCTGCCGAACAGCTTGCCCGGCAGCACGGCGGCGCGGGCGTTGAAGCCGTGGCCGTAGTCGCGCACTTCGCCGATCAGGTCGTCGCCTTCGATGCGCAGGCTGAGATCGACGCGCGGTCGGCCGGCCTGCTCGCCGGCATCGGCCGCGTTGTTCAGCAGCACCATCAGCAGGTGGCCGACGCCCGGGTCCAGCGGCAGGCGCAGCGGTGCGTCGTCGTTGCGATGCAGGTCGATGGTCGGGCGCACCAGCCGCCATTGCTCCAGCACCTGCTGGGCCGTGGAGTGGGCGCGCCCGGGGCCGTCATTGGAGGCCGGGGCGGCCAGGGCCAGCACGCGCTCCCGGCACTGCACCAGCAGTTCGCGCAGGGTTTCCATGTCCTCGCGCACTTCCGGTTCTTCGCTGCGTTCGGCCACGTCGTCGGCGAGCAGGGTCATCGTCGCCAGAGGCGTGTTCAGTTCGTGCGCCACCGAGGCTGCATGCGTGGCCAGGGCGACGATGCCCTCGTTGCGCGCGAAGCGTTCGCGCAGTGCCGACAGTTCCAGCTCGCGCTCGCGCAGCGCGATCGCCAGCCGGGTAGAGAAGATCAGTACGACCGCAGCGGACAGCAGGAAGGTGGCGATCACGCCCCAGCGATTGAGGTCCAGTGCGTTGAAATAGCCCGCCGGCAGCGGTTGCCCGAACAGTCCGCTGGCGGCGTAGCCCAGCAGGCAGGCGCTGGCCACGGCCAGTGCCCAGCGCAGGGGCAGGGCGAAGGCCGCCAGGGCGATCAGGATCAGGAACAGCGAGCCGAACGGATTGGCGATGCCGCCGCTCCAGCTGACCATCCAGGTGAGGATGATCACGTCCACCAGGATGTGGCCGAAGGCGGTCAGCGGCGCGGTATCGGCCGGCTCCGGGCGCAGCTGCGTATACAGGTTGAATACGGCGAGCACGGCCACGCCCGACCACAGCGGCAGTTGCGGCAAGGGCAGCCCCAGCACCCAGGTCGCAACCAGGATGGTGGCCGCCTGGCCAGCCACGGCCAACCAGCGCAGGCTGCACAGGGTTCGGAGAAACGGGGCGTCGGGACCGGTCATTCGCGCCCATCGTATGCGTTCGCGGGGACGGCTGCCTGCGACAATCGGCCGCAGCCGGACTGTCGCCTGAATGCGACACACCCGGAAGGTCGGGGCGGGCGTTAGAATGCCGGCATGCATGACGCCGTCACCCGCCCTACAGCCCCCTCCGATGCCACTTCCTGGCCCCGTCGCCTGACCCAAGCGGTCCAGATCGGTGGAGTCACCGTGGGCGGTGGCAAGCCGGTCGTGGTGCAGTCGATGACCAATACCGACACGTCCGATGTGGCGTCCAGCGTCAAGCAGGTCGCTGAGCTCTGGCGTGCCGGCTCGGAAATGGTGCGCCTGACCGTCAACACGGTCGAAGCGGCCGCGGCGATCCCGCGCATCGTCGACAAGCTGGCGATGATGGGCATCGACGTGCCGCTGATCGGCGACTTCCACTACAACGGCCACCAGCTGCTGACGGCCGAGCCGGCCTGCGCCGAAGCACTGGCCAAGTACCGCATCAACCCGGGCAACGTAGGCTTCGGCAAGAAGAAGGACCTGCAGTTCGCGCAGCTGATCGAGTTCGCCATCCGCTACAACAAGCCGGTGCGCATCGGCGCCAACTGGGGCTCGCTGGACCAGGCCCTGGCGGCCAAGCTGATGGACGAGAACAACCACCGCGAACAGCCCTGGGACGCCGGCCGCGTGCTGCGCGAGGCGCTGATCCGTTCGGCACTGGATTCGGCCGAGCAGGCCGTCGAGCTGGGGTTGCCGCGCGATCGCATCATCCTGTCGGCCAAGGTCAGCGGCGTGCAGGAGCTGATCGCGGTCTACCGCGACCTGGCCCAGCGTTCGGACTTCGCCCTGCATCTGGGCCTGACCGAAGCCGGTATCGGCAGCAAGGGCATCGTCGCCTCGGCGGCGGCGCTCAGCGTGCTGCTGCAGGAAGGCATCGGCGACACCATCCGCATTTCGCTGACGCCCGAACCGGGCCAGTCGCGCACGCAGGAAGTGATCGTCGCCCAGGAACTGCTGCAGACCACCGGCCAGCGCGCCTTCACTCCGCTGGTCACGGCGTGCCCGGGCTGCGGCCGTACCACCTCGGAATTCTTCCAGGAGCTGGCCAAGGTGGTGCAGAACCACGTGCGCGAAAAGATGCCGCTGTGGAAGATCCAGCACCCGGGTGCGGAGAACATGACCCTGGCGGTGATGGGCTGCGTGGTCAACGGGCCGGGTGAGTCGCGGCATGCCAACATCGGCATCTCGCTGCCGGGCACCGGTGAAGCACCGTCGGCACCAGTGTTCGTCGATGGCGAGAAGAAGGTGACCCTGCGTGGCGAGAACATCGCCCAGGAATTTGTCGCCCTGATCGATGATTACGTTGAACGCACCTATGTCCGAAGCGCCGGGTAAGCCGACGATCCTCGCTGCACCGGAGCCCGCCTCCGGCTTCCGCCACTGGATGGCGCGCAATGCCTGGCGGCTGCTGCTGCTGTTTGCCGGCGTGCTGCTGCCGCTGGCCGGATTCGTCGCCCTGGCCGACGAGGTGCACGAGTTCGAATCCTTCCATTTCGATGCGCCGCTGCTGTGGCAGATGCACGGCCTGCATTCGCCGTGGCTGGACCACGTGTTCGTGCTGCTGTCGAAGCTGGGCTACGAGTGGTTCCTGATCCCGGCCGATGTGCTGATTGTCGGTGCACTGGCCTGGCACCGGCGTTGGCGTGAAGCGACCTTCGTGGCGGTGAGCTTCGTAGGGTCGGCGCTGCTCAACATGGGCAGCAAGCACTTCTTCCAGCGCGACCGGCCCAGCTTGTGGGAATCGATCGCGCCGGAATCCACGTTCAGTTTCCCCAGTGGCCACGCGATGGGCTCGATGACCCTGGCGGTCACCCTGGTGCTGCTGGCCTGGAATACCCGCTGGCGCTGGCCGGTGCTGCTGCTGGCGCCGTCGTTCAGCCTGCTGGTAAGCGTTTCCCGGGTCTATCTGGGGGTGCATTACCCCTCGGACATCCTCGCCGGGTGGTGTGCCGCGCTGGTTTGGGTGGTAGGGTGCTATCTGGTCATGTTCAGCCGTCGTCATCCATGGCGACGGCACGGTTCGCCGCCAGCGACGGCCAGCGAAGCGATCACGCAAGGGGAGTGACGTGGATGCCCTCCCAAGGGCGTCTACCTGAGGGACGGGTTGTTTCGTTGTAACGGGTTCTGCAGGGCAAGGGGCACGATCAGTGCGTGAAGAATGTGATGCGCAAGGCAGAACGCCGGAATTGCGCAACATCCGCGCTTGCAGTGGTCAGGTGCTCCTGCCTAGGTTGACCCGTATTGGCCGCATTCGAAGAGGTACGTGAATGACGATTCGAGTCTACCTGGTGGATGACCATGCGTTGGTCCGCACCGGGATGAAAATGATACTGTCGAGTGAAACCGACATTGAAGTGGTGGGCGAGGCCGAAACGGGCGAAGACGCGCTGCCCGCGATCCGCCAGCTGCAACCGGACGTGGTGCTGTGTGATCTGCACCTGCCCGGCGTGAGCGGGATGGAAGTAACCGAGCGCATCGTTCGTGGCCACCGCAGCACGCGGGTGGTGATCGTGTCGGTGCTGGAAGACGGTCCGCTGCCCAAGCGCCTGCTCGAGGCCGGCGCCGCCGGTTACATCGGCAAGGGCTGCGATGCGCAGGAACTGCTGCGTGCGGTGCGCGACGTGGCCGCCGGACGACGTTACCTGGGCACGAGCATCGCGCAGAACCTGGCGTTGTCCACCGTGGAAGGCAACGGCTCGCCGTTCGACAACCTGTCGCCGCGTGAGCTGGAAGTGGCATTGCTGCTGACCCAGGGCCTGCGCCAGGAAGATATCGCCCGTCGTCTGAGCCTGAGCGCGAAGACGGTCAACACGCACAAGGCGCGGTTGTTCGAGAAGATGGGAATCCACGACAACATCGCGTTGGCGCGGATGGCCAGCCAGTACGGGCTGGTGGATCCGGCACGGCCGCTGTAAGGGTTTCGGCCAACGGCTGAACCCCTCGCGGTGGTGGGACGGAGTTCGTGGGGTTGGCCCTGCGGAGGGATCGCGGAGGGGACGCCGTGAATCCATCCCTGGAGGCTCGGGCGCGCCATCCATGGCGCTTACGCCCCTGCGCGATCCCTCCGCAGGGCCACGGACAGGTTCCGTGTGTCGCCACCGCGGAATGAAGAAGGGAACGGAAGGAGCGGGTCGCGCGCTTTGCGCGCTTGGGGTCGGATCCCTTTCCCGGCGGGAAAGGGCTCTGACCCCGCAGTGGGTCAGTGACCGCGTACGCGCTTGACGATCTTCGCGGCCTGCGCGGCGCTTTCGCGCACCTTGTCCCACTGGCCGGCGTCGATCCAGTTGCCCGGCACCATCCACGAGCCACCGATGCAGACCACGTTCTTCTGCTCCAGGTACTCGGCGGCGGTGTTCTCGGTGATGCCACCGGTCGGGCACAGCTTGAGGTCGGCGATCGGGCCGGCTACGCCCTTGATCATCGCCAGGCCGCCCACGGCCGTGGCCGGGAACAGCTTGCACACGCGGAAACCGCGCGCGTAGAGCGCCAGCAGTTCGGTCGGCGTCGCCGCACCCGGTACCACCGGCAGCGGTGCCGCAGCCAACGCATCGGCCAGCACCGGCGGCGTGCCCGGGGTCACCAGGAAATCGGCGCCCGCATCGATCGACTGCTGCATCTGCTCCACCGTCAGCACCGTACCGGCGCCGACCACCACATCCGGCAGCTCACGCTTGAGCATCGCCAGCGCTTCCATCGCCACCGGCGTACGCAGCGTCAGCTCGATCGCCGGCAATCCGCCTTCCAGCAGCGCCGCGCTGACCGCACGTGCCTGGTCCAGCGTATGAATCGTCACCACCGGCAGGATGCCGGCCGCATGCAACAGCTCCGCCGCCCGCACCTGATGTTGTTCGATACCCATAGCTCTGCTTCTGCCTTTGCTTTCGCTCTAGTTGTGCTTTCAATGATCACTTCGCGGCGTATCGGCGCCGGAAACTGTGATGCGGCGGAGGGCAGGGCGTCGCCAGGACCGTTCGCGCCATGGATGGCGCGATCGAGCCTACAGGGATGTATTTACGGCGTGTCCTGGCGACGGCCTGCCCTTCGCCGCCCCCTGGAAACCAACCGCCGCCACATACCCGCAACGCGCTTCAATCCCTCAGGCGTCCTTCGCCTCATGCGGCGCCGCCGCCGCAGCAGCATCGTGCCCCAGCTCATACTCCGCGTCGTAGTCCCACGGCCCACCGTCAGCCGCCGCCGGACCGCACGAAATCGAGATCGCGCCCTGATCGGCCGGACCCACCACGCGCCGGTTGATCGCGAACAGGTTGCGGCCCAGGTCATTGGCGGCCGGCGCCGTATTCGGCGCATGTGTACGCGCGGCCCATTCGGCTGCGTCCACCAGCACTTCAAGCGTGCCGGCCTCACCATCCAGGCGGATGATGTCGCCCTCGCGCACCTTGCCCAGCGGACCACCGCGTGCAGCTTCCGGCGTCACGTGGATGGCGGCGGGAATCTTGCCCGACGCACCGGACAGGCGACCATCGGTGACCAGCGCCACGCGCCGACCCTGGTTCTGCAGCAGGCCCAGCAGCGGCGCCAGCGAATGCAGTTCCGGCATGCCGTTCGCGCGCGGACCCTGGTAACGCACCACCGCCACGAAATGCTCGGGCAGCAGGCCGCCGGCGTGCAGCTTGTTCAGCACCTGCGGCGCATCAACCACCACGGCCGGCGCTTCGATGGTGCGGTACTGCGGCTTCACTGCCGACAATTTGATCAGCGACTTGCCCAGGTTGCCGCGCAGCAGGCGCAGGCCGCCCTGGCTCTCGAACGGGTTGTCGACACCGCGCACCACTTCTTCATCGGCGCTGCGCTCCAGGCCCGGCAGGTACACCAGCTTGCCATCACGCAGCTGCGGCTCGCGCGCGT
Organism: Stenotrophomonas sp. RIT309; assembly: GCF_000632045.1. Taxonomy (NCBI): domain Bacteria; kingdom Pseudomonadati; phylum Pseudomonadota; class Gammaproteobacteria; order Lysobacterales; family Lysobacteraceae; genus Stenotrophomonas; species Stenotrophomonas sp. RIT309. Next base: position 215,161 of record NZ_JFYS01000041.1, on the reverse strand, counting down.
AGTCGGCCATGCCGCCACGGGCGACGCTGACCAGGTCGCCATGCATCAGGCCGGCCTTGATCAGTTCACCGAACACGAACGCCGGGCCACCCGCTGCAGCGAAGCGGTTCACGTCGGCCTCGCCGTTCGGATAGACGCGCGCCAGCAGCGGGATCAGCTGCGACAGCTCGTCGAAGTCGTCCCAGGTCAGCACGATGCCGGCCGCACGTGCCACCGCGATCCAGTGGATGGTGTGGTTGGTCGAGCCGCCGGTGGCCATCAGCGCGATGATCGCGTTGATGATCGCGCGCTCGTCGATGATCCGGCCCAGCGGACGGAAGTCGTCGCCCAGCGCGGTGATGTCCAGTGCGCGCTCGGTGGCTTCGCGGGTCAGTGCATCGCGCAGCGCCGTGTCCGGATTGACGAACGATGCGCCCGGCAGCTGCACGCCCATCGCTTCCAGCAGCACCTGGTTGGAATTGGCGGTGCCGTAGAAGGTGCAGGTGCCCGCGCCGTGGTAGGACCCCGATTCGGCTTCCAGCAGTTCTTCGCGGGTGGCTTCGCCGGCGGCGTAGCGCTCGCGCACTTCGGCCTTCTGCTTGTTGGGAATGCCCGGCGTCATCGGGCCTGCCGGCACGAACACCGCCGGAAGGTGGCCGAAGGCGAGGGCGCCGATCAGCAGGCCCGGCACGATCTTGTCGCACACGCCGAGGTACACGGTGGTATCGAACATGTCGTGGCTGAGCCCGATCGCGGTGGCCTGGGCAATGACATCGCGCGAGAACAGCGACAGCTCCATGCCGCCACGGCCCTGGGTGACGCCGTCGCACATCGCCGGCACAGCGCCGGCAACCTGTGCCGTCGCGCCCAGTTCGCGGGCCACCGCACGGATCTGTTCGGGATAGGTCTCGAACGGCTGGTGCGCCGACAGCATGTCGTTGTAGGCGGTGATGATGCCCAGGTTGGCCGTCACGCCGCCGCGCAGGCGGCTTTTGTCGGTGCCGCCACAGGCGGCGAAACCGTGGGCGAGGTTGCCGCAGCTGAGGCGGCTGCGGAACGGGCCATCGCGCAGGGAGGCGTCGATCGCTGCCAGATAGGCGGCGCGCGAAGCGGCGCTGCGGCGGATGACGCGCTCAGTGATGGCTTGCAGTTGCGGATGGAGGCTCATTGGCTACCGGCGTTCGAGGTGGCGAGAGGCAAGCGGCAGCAGGGCGCCGCCGCCGACATCAATCAGCCCAGTGGACGCGCAGGCGCGCGCCTTCCAGGTTGATCGCGTTGAGGATCGGATACTGCTGCGGGTCGTTGCTGTCCAATGCCTGGCGCAGCACCTGCAGCTTCTGCTTGCCGCGCAGCAGCAGCAGGCGCTGGCGGCACTGGCCGAGGCCGCGCGGGGTCAGGGTGATGCGCAGCGGCCACTGGTTGGCACCGGGGCATCCGGTGGCATCCAGCGCGGCGTACGGCAGGGTGCTTTCCAGCGCGCGGGTCAGGTCCTTCGAGCCCGGGAACAGCGAGGCGGTATGGCCGTCGTTGCCCATGCCCAGTGCGACCAGGCTTGGCGCCTGGCTGTGCTGGGCCTGCAGGTTGGCGGTGTACACGCATTCGGGCAGCGGCTTGCCGATCCGCACCAGCGGATCGAAGTGCGCACCTTCGGCACGCGTGAGCAGGTTCTCGCGCACCAGCCATGCATTGCTGTCGCGATCCTGCGGCGACAACCAGCGCTCGTCGGCCAGGCTCACTTCAACGCGGTCCCAATGCACGTCCAGCTCGGCCAGCGCCTGGTACACCGGTGCCGGCGTAGTACCGCCGGACAACAGGATGCGTGCGCGGCCCAGTTCGGTGATGTCGTGGTTGATCGCCTGGGCCATTTCGGCTGCAACCGCCTCGATCCAGCCATCGGCATCGCCGTGGTTGATGAAGTCGATACGGTCGTCCTGGAAGATGGGGGTCATGCGGCAACTCCTGGTGCGTCACGTTCGGCGTCGGCAGCATAGGCAGCGGCGCCGAGCAGTCCGGCGTGGGGATGCATCACGGCCAGCGACGGCACCCGCGCCATGATCGAAGAGAACCGGCCCTTGTGTTCGAAGCGCTGGCGGAAACCGGAGTGCTGCAATGAATCGAGCATCTTCGGAGTCAGCCCACCGGTCAGGAACACACCATCCCAGGCGCCCTGGGTCAGCACCAGATCACCGGCAATGGCGCCGAACACCGCGCAGAACACATCCACGGTACGCATCGCCTGTGGATCGCCGTGCAGGGCGCGGGCGGTCACGTCCACCGGTTGCAGTTGGCCCGGGTCGATACCCGCCATCTCGCAGATTGCGCGATGGATGTTGACCAGGCCGGGGCCGCAGATCAGCCGCTCGTTGGAGACGCGCCCGAACTGCTCGGACAGGATCTCCAGGATGCGGATCTCTTCCGGCGTTCCCGGCGGGAAGCTGACATGGCCGCCCTCGGTTTCCAGCGGGTAACAACGGCCGTGGCGAAGGATCAGGCCGCCGACGCCGAGGCCGGTACCTGGGCCAATCACTGCGTAGTTGCGCGGCTGACCCGGCTTGCCCGGAACCCAGGCGGCACCGCCGACCTGGACCACGTCATCAGGCTGCAGCAGCGAAATCGCCATCGCCTGCGCGGCGAAGTCGTTGATCAGGTGCAGTTCGTTGAAACCAAGCATCGCGGCCGTGCGGCTGCGCGAGATCACCCACGGATGGTTGGTGATCCGGGCTTCGTCACCATCGACACGACCGGCGACTGCGAACACGCCACGGCTTGCGGTGGCGCCGATCTGCTCCAGATGGTGGCGCGCGGCATCACCCAGCGACGGGAACTCCGCCACGGCGTACTCGCGGATGCTCTCTTTCAGCAGCGGGGCGTCCTGCGAGGTGTCGGCAAGGGCGAAGCGGGCATTGGTACCACCGATGTCGGCGACCAGCACGGGCTGCGAGCTGGCACTCATTCCGACGCTCCGCTATCTGGCGCATCCACGCCCTGCGGCAGGAAGTCGACCGCGTTGGCCGGGCCCCACTGGCCGGCAGGGTAGGGTTCCAGCGGCAGGTTGGCCGCCTTCCAGGCATCGGCAACGCTGTCGATCCAGGCCCAGGCGGCACGCACTTCGTCATCGCGCACGAACAGGGTGTGGTTGCCGTTGAAGGCGTCCAGGAACAGGCGCTCGTAGGCGATACGGCGATGCAGGCCGGTCGGCACCGACAGCTCCAGCTCCAGCGGCTGCAGTTCCAGCGCGCCCCATTCCGGCCCGGCCAGGCTGCTCATCAGGCCCAGTTCGATGTTCTCCTGCGGCTGCAGCTGGAACACCAGGCGGTTCGGTGCGGCCTGCGCACGCTGCGGACGCTCGAACAACCAATGCGTGACCGGCTTGAGTGTCACCACCACGCGGGTGGTGCGCTCGGGCAGGCGCTTGCCGGTGACCAGGTGGAACGGCACGCCGCTCCAGCGCCAGTTGTCGATGTGCGCGGTGACACCGGCGAAGGTCTCCACGTCGCTGCCTTCCGGCGGCTGGTAGGCCTGTGCGGGCTGGCCGTTGATGCTGCCGGCGGTATAGCGGCCGCGCACGCTGTCACGCGCGGCGTGCTTGGCATCCAGCGGGCGCAGTGCGCGCAGCACCTTGACCTTCTCATCGCGGATGCGGTCGGCTTCCAGTGACGCCGGCGGCTCCATCGCCACCATGCACAGCAGCTGCAGGATGTGGCTCTGCACCATGTCGCGCAGGGCGCCGGAGCGCGCGTAGTAGGCATCGCGGCCATCCACGCCTTCGCTTTCGGCGACCAGGATGTGCACCGATTCGATGTAATTGCGGTTCCACACCGCTTCCAGCAGCGTGTTGCCGAAGCGCAGCGCGATCAGGTTCTGTACCGCTGCCTTGCCTAGGTAGTGATCGAGGCGGAACACGCGGTCTTCGTCGATCCACTGGCCGATGGTGGTGATGATCTCCTCGGCGCTTTCGCTGTCGCTGCCGATCGGCTTCTCCAGCATCAGGCGCGCGGGTGCGGCCAGCGCGCCGCCCTTGGCCAGGCCCTCGCAGGTGGAGATGTACAGGCCCGGCGGGATCGCCAGGTAGCTCACGCAGCGGCGGTCGACCAGGTCGGACACGGCAGCGGCGACCGAGTCGACGTCGCGCAGGTCCACCGAGCGGTAGTCGATGCGGCGCAGCAGGGAGGCGATGTCCTCCTGGCTGGCCATCGGCATGGCCTGCTGCAGGCGCGGGCGCAGGATGTCATGGAAGGCTTCGGTGTCGTGGCCCGACAGGGCCAGCGCACGGATGCGGAAATCCTCCGGCAGCAGGCCGTCGCCGAGCAGGCGCAGCAGCGAAGGGAACAGGTAGCGCTGGGCCAGATCGCCTGTGGCACCAAACAGGAAGAGTGTGTCGTGCATCGCTCGAGTTTCAGATCCGGGTGACATCGTTGTCAATCGCTTCATGGCTGGGTTCGGGGGACATCCGCGCAACTGCCTGTCCGAGGCTCATCTGGATCGGTTTTCCGGCTTGCCGGAGCACCGTTCCAATCGAAACCACTACAGCGGCAACCCTTCGTTCGGTCGACGATGCAGGTCGGCGCGCACCGACTGTCGGATAGTGCCACGTGAAAACGTTTACATGGCAGAATGGGCAACTGTATTCGATTGCAGTGGTCGCCGTCATGCGGCAACCGCGCAATCATCACTGCCATCGGGAGGGCCGAGGCAGTCCCAAAAGACAGCCCGGCGTCGGGCGGACTGGATGAGTGAAATGGCAAAAGTGCAGTTGCAGGGTGTGCGCAAGGTCTACGACAACGGCCAGGTTGCAGTGAAGGACGCCACCTTCGAGGTCGCCGACGGCGAGTTGATGGTGCTGGTCGGTCCGTCGGGGTGTGGCAAGTCGACCCTGTTGCGGATGGTGGCCGGGCTGGAAGAGATCAGCGGCGGCACGTTGACCATCGGTGATCGCGTGGTCAACGACGTGGCGCCGAAGGATCGCGACATCGCGATGGTGTTCCAGAGTTACGCGCTGTATCCGCACATGACCGTGGCCGAGAATCTGGCCTTTGGCCTGAAGCTGCGCGGCCATGACAAGGCGACCATCGACAAGCGCATCAGCGAAGCCGCGCAGACGCTGGGCCTGACCGACATGATGGACAAGCTACCCAAGGCGATGTCCGGTGGCCAGCGCCAGCGCGTTGCATTGGGCCGTGCGCTGGTGCGTGAGCCGGCGGTGTTCCTGTTGGACGAGCCGCTGTCCAACCTGGATGCCAAGCTGCGCCACAGCGTGCGCACCGAGATCGCGCAGCTGCACCGCAAGCTGGGCACCACCATGATCTACGTGACCCACGATCAGGTCGAGGCGATGACCCTGGGCCAGCGCATCGTGGTGCTGAAGGACGGCATCATCCAGCAGATCGATACGCCGATGGCGCTGTACGACCGCCCGGCCAACCTGTTCGTGGCCGGCTTCCTCGGCAGCCCGGCGATGAACGTGCTGCGCGGCACGCTGCGGGGCGACGCCGGTGGCGTGACCGTGGTCGATGGCCAGTGGCGTGCTCCGCTAGGACAGGCGACGATCGATCCGGCGTGGCTGCAGAAGCCGATCGCCGTGGGCGTGCGTCCCGAGCACCTGCAGCCGGCAGGCAGCGAAGACACGCATGCGTTCACCGCGCGCATCGAAGGCATCGAGCCGGTCGGCAACGAGATCTTCGTCAACATGAGCAGCGGCCAGCACGCGCTGACCATGCGCGTGGCGCCGCAGTCGCTGCCGGGCGTGGGCGAGGACATCCGGGTGGCGATCCACCCGCAGGGCCTGCATTTCTTCAACCCGGAAACCGGCGAGCGCCTGTAACCGGTAGTGCCGGCCGCTGGCCGGCAACCTCAACCCGGCGTGGTTGCCGACCAGTGGCCGGCACTACCCATCCGGTGCGGACCAACGTTCCGCACCCGCCAGGCCAGTGGTAGCGCCGGGCCATGCCCGGCGGGCGCCTCAGCGCGCCAGGCCGTCCAGCAGCGGCATCCGCTGCGCGACCGCGTTGCCCACCTGCAGTTCGCTGTCGCCGGTCTCCAGCGGCAGCACAGCCAGTGCCAGATCGCCGGCCACGCTGGCCAGGGTGCCGAGCGCGACCCCGTCCTGCTGCACGCCATCGCCTGCCTGCGCAGGTGCAGCGGTATGCAGCAGCTGCACCGCGCGCTTGGCCTTGCCGAGGAAATGGGTGCGCGCGACGATTTCCTGGCCGGGGTAGCAGCCCTTCTTCACGCTGTAGCCGTTGAGGCGGTCCAGACCCAGCTGCTGCGGGGTCCACACCTCACGCTGGCTCTCTGCCAAGCGTGGCAGACCAAAGCGCAGGTCGGCCTGGCGCCAGGCCAGGGCGAAGGCGGCATCTTCGGCTTCGTCGCTGGCCGGGAAGGCCTCGACCGGGCCGATGCGCAGCGTACGGGGAAGTGCGTCGCTGCCCAGATCCAGCTCCCAACCCTGACTGCCGACCAGCGCGATGGCGGCGCCAGCGGCGGCTTCCGGCGCAGTAAAGGCACCGGCCACGGCCAGGTCTGCATGCACCTGCAGTTTCACTTTGCGGCGGAACACGAAGCGCTGCAGTTGCGACGCAATCGCATCGGCATCACCGTCGGCGAGCACCAGCAGCACATGGTCATCGGCCAGCCGCAGCAGCTGGAACACCGCCAGGGTGCGGCCCTTGGCGCTCAGCCACGCGCTCCACTGCCAGTGCAGCAGGGGCAGGGCGGTCACGTCGCTGCTGAACTGGGCATGGGCAAAAGCCACTGCATCCACGCCCTGCAGGCTCAGCAATTGATGGCCGGGCAGGCGCGGATATGCGACGAAAGCAGGGGGAAGGTTGTCAGGCACGTGAACGAGGTCTAAAATTTGTGCGTTGCGAGACCCATCATGATAGGCCAAACAACCCCCACTCCCGACGCCGAAGCTGAAGCCCCGCTGGTTCCCCCGGTCCCTGTGCCCGTGGAACAACCAGAGGTGGAAGAAGAATTCGGTGGCCGCGGCGGACTTGATCCGGTGCGGTATGGCGATTGGGAAAAAAACGGACGCTGCATCGATTTTTGATCAGCATTGAGCCAACGCGGCCTTATGCCGCCCAGCCGAGACAACGAGCCCAGCGAATGGCGACCAGACAACGTCCCCTTTCTCCGCACCTTCAGGTGTATCGCTGGCAGATTCAGATGGCCACCTCGATCCTGCATCGAGCCACTGGCGTCTTTCTGTCTGTTGGTGCCCTCATCATCGCCGGAGGCCTGTTGGCTCTGATGATGGGGCCCGAATCCTGGAACTGCTTCACCGGCCATGCCGGGGCCTGGTATGGCCGCGTGTTCCTGTTCGCGTGGACATGGTCGTTCGCCTATCACCTGTGCAATGGCATCCGCCATATCGTGCAGGACTTCGCGATCGGATTCCGCATTGCCACCTTCATCCGCAGCAGCTGGATGTCGGTGATCGGCAGCCTGCTGATCACCCTGGCCGTGTGGGCCTATGTGCTGTTCGGAGGTGCCGCATGAGCAAGTTCCGTACCCCGTTGAAGGGCGTGCGCGGTCTCGGTTCGGCCAAGACCGGCACCGAGCACTTCGTGCATCAGCGGCTGACCGCCGCCGCGCTGGTGGTGCTGGGCATCTGGTTCCTGGTGTTCGTGCTGGGCCTGCTGGGCTCGGATTACGTGACCGCCACCGCCGCGATCGCCAAGCCGTGGAACGCCGTTCCGCTGATCGGCCTGCTGATCGCCATGTTCTGGCATGCCCAGCTCGGCCTGCAGGTCGTGCTGGAGGACTACATCCACGAATCGCTGCTGGCCCTGGTGCTGCAGACCGCGGTGAAGTTCGTTGCCGTGCTCGGCATGATCGTCAGTGTGTTTGCGGTGGGCCGCATCGCCCTCGGCGTTGCCTGAGCCCAGGCGCCAAGACAGGAATCCAGACTAGATGTCCGCTTACAAGATTACCGAACACAAGTACGACATGGTCGTGGTGGGCGCCGGCGGCGCCGGCCTGCGTGCCACGTTCGGCCTGGCCGCCAAGGGCCTGCAGACCGTGTGCCTGACCAAGGTCTTCCCGACCCGTTCGCACACCGTTGCCGCCCAGGGCGGTATCTCCGCTGCGCTCGGCAACATGGGCGAGGACGACTGGCGTTACCACTTCTTCGACACCATCAAGGGTTCGGACTGGCTGGGCGACCAGGACGCCATCGAGTACATGTGCCGTGAAGCGATTCCGGCGATCATCGAGCTCGAGCACTACGGCGTGCCGTTCAGCCGCACCGCCGAAGGCAAGATCTACCAGCGTCCGTTCGGTGGCATGACCACCCAGTACGGCGAAGGCCCGGCGGCGCAGCGTACCTGCGCGGCGGCCGACCGTACCGGCCACGCGATGCTGCACACGCTGTACCAGCAGTCGCTGAAGCACGACGCACGCTTCATGATCGAGTACTTCGCACTCGACCTGATCTTCGATGACGAAGGCGCCTGCCGTGGTGTGCTGGCGCTGGACATGTCCGACGGCACGCTGCACCTGTTCCGCGCCCAGGGCGTGGTGCTGGCCACCGGCGGCTACGGCCGCGCCTACTTCAGCGCCACCTCGGCGCACACCTGCACCGGCGACGGTGGCGGCCTGGCCATGCGCGCCGGCATCGCCATGCAGGACATGGAGTTCGTGCAGTTCCATCCGACCGGCATCTACGGCGCCGGCTGCCTGATCACCGAGGGTGTCCGCGGTGAAGGCGGCATCCTGCGCAACAGCAGCGGCGAGCGCTTCATGGAGCGTTACGCACCGCACTACAAGGACCTGGCTTCGCGCGACGTGGTCAGCCGTTCGATGACCATCGAGATCCGCGAAGGCCGTGGCGTGGGCGAGCACAAGGACCACATCCTGCTCGACCTGACCCACCTCGGCCCGGGCGTGATCGACGACAAGCTGCCGGGCATCGCCGAGAGCGCGCGCATCTTCGCCGGCGTCGACGTGCACAAGCAGCCGATCCCGGTGATTCCGACCGTGCACTACAACATGGGCGGCATCCCGACCAACTACCACGGTGAAGTGGTGCGCAAGGACGGCGAGAACCCCGATGCGGTCGTGCCGGGCCTGTACGCCATCGGCGAAGCGGCCTGCGTTTCGGTGCACGGTGCCAACCGCCTGGGTTCGAATTCGCTGCTGGACCTGGTGGTGTTCGGGCGTGCGGTGGCCAACCGTTGCGCGGCGACGATCACCCCGGGCGCGGCGCACAAGACCCTGCCGGCCGACGCCTGCGACAAGGCGCTGGGCCTGCTGGACAAGCTGCGTCACGCCAACGGCGATACCCCGACTTCGGTCATCCGCGATCGCATGCAGCGCACCATGCAGGCCGACGCGGCGGTCTTCCGTACCAGCCAGACGCTGAAGGAAGGCTGCGAGAAGATGGACAAGATCTTCGACTCGTTCCAGGACGTGAAGGTCTCCGACCGTTCGCTGGTCTGGAACTCGGACCTGATCGAGACCTACGAGCTGAACAACCTGCTGCTGAATGCAGTGGCGACGATCAACTCGGCCGAGCAGCGCAAGGAAAGCCGCGGCGCACACGCGCACGAGGACTTCCCGGACCGCGACGACGTCAATTGGCAGAAGCACACCCTGGTCAGCGTGGACGAGAAGGGCAAGTGCAGCTTCGACTACCGTCCGGTGCACATGTACACGTTGACTGATGACGTGTCCGTGGTGCCGCCGAAGCCGCGCGTGTACTGATCCGACCCCGCCTAACATGCAATCCGCGCCCCCGGGCGCGGGCCGCCTGAGCCAACGAGAGCAGCCATGGCCGAGTTTTCACTCCCCAAGAATTCCAAGATCACGAAGGGCAAGCACTTCCCCGCCAAGACCGGCGGCAAGAACGTGCGCACCTTCAAGATCTACCGCTGGAGTCCGGACGACGACAGCAATCCGCGCACCGACACCTATGACGTCGATCTGGACGCCTGCGGCCCGATGGTCCTGGACGCGCTGATCAAGATCAAGAACGAGATCGACCCGACCCTGACCTTCCGCCGCTCGTGCCGCGAAGGCATCTGTGGTTCGTGCGCGATGAACATCGACGGCACCAACACCCTGGCCTGCACCCGAGCCATCTCGGACTGCGGCAAGAAGGAAGTGCCGATCTACCCGCTGCCGCACATGAACGTGGTCAAGGATCTGGTTCCGGACCTGACCCACTTCTACGCGCAGTACGCCTCGATCAAGCCGTGGATCCGCACCCAGACCCCGGCACCGCCGGACCGTGAGCGTCTGCAGTCGCCGGAAGACCGCAAGAAGCTCGATGGTCTGTACGAGTGCATCCTGTGCGCGTGCTGCTCGACCAGCTGCCCGAGCTACTGGTGGAACGGCGAGCGTTACCTGGGCCCGGCGATCCTGCTGCAGGCCTACCGCTGGATCATCGATTCGCGCGACGAGGACACCGGTGCGCGCCTGGACGATCTGGAAGATCCGTTCAAGCTGTACCGCTGCCACACCATCATGAACTGCGCCCGGACCTGTCCGAAGGGCCTGAACCCGGCGCTGGCGATCGCCGAGATCAAGAAGCTGATGATGGAACGCCGCGCCTGATACGGTGCCGGGTAGTTGCATGACCCCAGCAGAGCCACGCCATGCGTGGCTTTGCTGTATCTGGAGAAACACAATGGATGAAGAAGTCCTGCTGAAGAAGCTGCGCTGGCGTTGCCGGCGCGGCATGCGCGAACTGGACCAGTTGTTCGGTCGCTACCTGGACCGCGAATGGAGCAGTGCGCCGACCGAAGACCGCGAGGTTTTCCTGTTCCTGCTCGATTGCGAGGACGATAAGTTGTGGCGCTGGTTCATGGGCTACGAGGCCTGCCCGCATGCACACGCCGTCCCCCTCATGCACAGGATCCTCGCCCTCAAGCCTTGAGTGGCGCCCGTCGCGGCTGCAGGCCGGCGCCCAGCTGGCGGTACTGCTGGCCGCACCGTGGCTGCTGCATGCTTCGGATCTGCCATCCGCGCATCTGCTTCCGGCGTTGATCGGGGTCTGGGCGCTTGGCCTGGCTGAGCTGGCCTGGCGCCTGCGGCGGCGCCCTGTCGTGCTGCAGTTGCCGCCCCTGCCAGAGCTGCTGCGGCTGGACGGCGGCGATATTGCCGAGCCGCGGCTGGTGGTGCGCGGGCCCTGGCTGCTGCTGCACTGGCGCGAGGGCTGGCGTCGCAGGCGCCTGTTGTTCTGGCCGGACGTGCTTGATCGCGCACAACGACGTGAACTGCGACTGGCCGTGGCCGCACGAAGCGTTTCCCGTCGGCCCCGGTCGGTGGCACCATAGGCTGAATCGACTGGCGTGCCTGCATGTTCAAACCCATTCCCGTGGCCATTGGCCTGCGCTATCTGCGCGCCAAGCGCCGCAACGGCTTCATCTCCTTCATTTCGATGGCATCGATCCTGGGCATCGCGCTCGGGGTGACGGTGCTGATCACCACATTGGCGGTCATGAGCGGTTTCCAGAAGGAAATCCGCAGCCGCCTGCTGCAGATGACCGCGCACACCACCATCAGCCGCGACGGCGAACCGATGCCGGACTGGATGCGCGTGGTCGATGTGGCCAACAAGGATCCGCGCGTGGCCGGTGCTGCGCCGTATATCGAGATCCAGTCGATGATCAGCGGCCCGCGCGTGCAGGGTGCGATCATCCAGGGCATCGACCCGGCACTGGAACCGAAGGTGTCGGTGATCGACAAGAAGGTCACCAAGGGCAGCTACGGCAGCCTGACCCCGGGCAGCTTCAACCTGTTGCTGGGCAAGGAACTGGCCGTCTGGCTGGGCGTGGACGTCGGTGACCAGGTGCTGGTGACCTTCGCGGAAGTGCAGGGCACGCCAGCGGGCGCGGTGCCGCGGATGAAGCGCTTCACCGTCAGCGGCATCTTCGAGGCCGGTTACAACGAGGTCGATCGCGGTGTGGGTTTTGCCAACATGAAAGACCTGGAGCGCGTACTGCGTTCCGATGGCGCCACCGGCGTGCGCCTGAAACTGCATGACATGGACCGCTCGCTGGAGGTGGGCGTGGACCTGGCGCAGAACCTCGGCGGTGCCTATCGGGTCAGCGACTGGACCCAGCAGAACGCCAACCTGTACCACTCGCTGCGCATGGAAAAAGTGGTGATGGGCATCCTGCTCTCGCTGATCATCGCCATGGGCGCGTTCAACCTGGTGTCCTCGCAGGTGATGCTGGTGACCGACAAGCAGGCCGACATCGCGATCCTGCGCACCCTCGGCCTGACCCCGGGCGGGGTGATGCAGGTGTTCATGGTGCAGGGCTCGCTGATCGGCATCTTCGGCACCCTTGCCGGCCTGATCGGCGGCATCACCCTGACCTTGAACCTGGAACGCATCCTCGGCGCCATCGAGTCGGTGTTCAACGTCAAGCTGCTGCCGGAGGATGTGTACTACATCACCGGCCTGCCGACCGACATGCAGACCAGCGACATCGTGGTGATCACCCTGGTCGCGCTGCTGATGAGCTTCCTGGCCACTCTGTATCCCGCCTGGCGGGCAGCACGCACCCAGCCGGCGGAGGCCCTGCGCTATGAATAAGGTCTTCAACCGCGGCGATGAAGTGATCCGTGCCGAAGGGCTGGGCAAGACCTACGCCGAAGGGCGCATGCAGACACCGGTGTTCGACGGGCTGGACCTGACGGTGACTGCAGGTGAGACGGTTGCGATCATCGGTGCCTCCGGTGCCGGCAAGAGCACGCTGCTGCACCTGCTGGGCGGGCTGGATACGCCGACTGCGGGCGAGGTCTATGTCACCGGCCAGCGCATGTCGGCGCTGTCGGACACCTCGCGCGGCCTGCTGCGCAACCAGGCGCTGGGTTTCGTCTATCAGTTCCACCACCTGCTGCCGGAATTCACCGCGCTGGAAAACGTGATGATGCCGGTGATGCTGGCCGGTACCGCGGTGGCCGAGGCCAGCACGCGTGCGACTGCGCTGCTGGAATCGGTCGGCCTCGGCCATCGCCTGGACCACAAGCCCGGCGAACTGTCCGGTGGCGAACGCCAGCGTGCTGCGGTGGCGCGCGCGTTGGTCAATCACCCGGCCTGCGTGCTGGGCGACGAGCCGACCGGCAACCTGGATGACCGCACCGCTGCGACCGTGTTCGAGCTGATGCTGGAGCTCAACCGTGCGCGGCATACCAGCCTGGTGCTGGTGACCCATGACCGCTCGCTGGCACGGCGTCTGGACCGGGTGCTGGAGCTGCGCGAAGGGCGCCTGCACGCGCTGGCCCACGCCGACGTCTGAGCGGCCGGGCAAGCGCCAACCAAGGTTGGCGACTACCGGATTCGATGCAGGGCCTGAACCAGGCTGCCGGCCGTTGCGCCGGCACCACCCCGGCGGGTGCATGATCGGCACAGTTCCCCCGTGGAGATGGCCATGAAGACACCACTGTTGATCGCCGGGCTGTGCCTGGCTCTGGCTGGCTGTGCCACCACCGGCCGCCTGGGCAGTGCCGAGAAGCTGGAGCTGTATCGTGCCCACGCCGGCGCACCGCAGAAGGACATGCAGTTCTTCGGCAGCCTCAATGGCTGGACCGAGCTGGGCGACAGTGCGCTGGCGGTCTGGACGCGTCCGAGCGAGGCCTACCTGCTGGAATTGAATGGTCCCTGCCAGGATCTGTCGTATGCGACCGCCATCGGCCTGACCAGCCGGATGAACCGCGTCTCGGCGCCGTTCGACAAGGTGCTGGTACGTGACCCGACCGCTGGCCCGCGCATGCCGTGCTTCATCAAGACCATACGCAAGCTGGACGTGAAGGCGCTACGCGCCTCCGAGCAGGAGCTGCGCCAGGCGCAGGTGCAGGAGCGCGAGGAATCCGCGAAATAGAGCGGTAGCGCCGGGCCATGCCCGGCGGATGGCTGGACGCCGGGCATGGCCCGGCGCTACCGGTAGGTCAGGCTTCGGGGGTGAACCCGGCGGGCTTCTCCGCGTCCTTCTCGAACAGGAACTTCACCAGTTCCGTCTCCAGGAAGGCGCGATGCTCCGGCTTTCGCGGGGAAAGGCGGTTCTCGTTGATCAGCATGGTCTGGTGTGCCAGCCATGCGGTCCACGCCGGCTTGCCGATGTGGTTGAACACACGCTGGCCCAGTTCCCCCGGGTAAGGCACGAAGTCCAGGCCCTCGGCATCGCGTTGTTCGTACTGGCAGAAGACGGTTCGGGGCATGGCACTCACTCGTGGTTGCGGGATTTTGCGGAAGTTCGCTTCGGGCTCTTGATGGGCGCGCCCTCAAGCAGTTTGCGGATGGGGGCAGGCAAGCCCAGTGCAGGCAGTTCGGCGGCGCCAACCCAGCGCAGCGTGGGTTCTTCCACGCGCAGGCCGCGCACCTGCCGTGACAATACCTGCAGGTGCAGCTTGTAGTGGCTGAAGGTGTGCTGCAGCACTGGCAGTTCCTCGGCATCTTCCAGCGAACCATCGACGTGGACGTCGAACCAGTCCTGCAGTTCGCTGCCCGCATCGGCCTGGGGAAGCGTCCACAACTGTGCCCAGATGCCGGTGTCCGGCCGCTTCTGCAGCAGCACGCGCTGCTGCTTGTCGCGCAACAGCAGGGCCACCGCCTCGCGTTCGGGCAGCGTCTTGCTTGGCTTTGCGGTTGGCAGCTCGGCGGTACGGCCTTCGCGACGTGCCACGCAATCGGCCTGCAGCGGACAGATCACGCAGGCCGGTCTGGACCGGCTGCAGACCGTGGCACCGAGGTCCATCTGCGCCTGGGTGTAGTCGGCCATGCGTCCAGCCGGCACCTGGGCGACCTGCGCTTCGGCGATGGCCCACAGCTGCTTCTCGATGGCGGGCAGGCCAGGGAAGCCCTCGACGCCGTGGTAGCGGCTGAGCACGCGCTTGACGTTGCCATCGAGGATCGCGAACGGGTCGTTCCAGGCCTGGCTGAGGATAGCGCCGGCGGTGCTGCGGCCGATGCCGGGCAGATCGTGCAGGGCATCGAAATCACGCGGCAGGTCGCCGCCGTGCTCGGCGACGCAGCGCTTGGCGGCGGCGTGCAGATTGCGTGCACGGGCGTAGTAGCCAAGGCCGGCCCACTGCGCCATTACCGCGTCGTTGCTGGCGGCGGCAAGGTCGGGCAGGGTGGGGAAGTGCTGCAGGAACCGATGGAAGTACGGAATGACCGTGGCCACCTGGGTCTGCTGCAGCATGATCTCCGACAACCACACCCGGTACGGGCTGCGCGGATGCTGCCAGGGCAGGTCGTGGCGGCCGTGGTCGTCGAACCAGTGCAGCAGGCGGGCAACGAAGCCGTGCTCAGGGGCGGACGTGGCGCTGGCGTTCGGCTGGCGGGGCATCGGTACTCCAAAAGGCAGCCACCCATGGGGTGGCTCTACTACGGCAGCGGCCGGTCACCCATGGCGTGGCTCTACCGGGTTGCAGTAGAGCCACGCCATGCGTGGATGCGGACGCGTCAGGCAGTGCCCAGCGCTTCGGGCAACAGGGCGTCGACGAAGGCTTCCGGATCGAACACGCGCAGGTCCTCCGGGCGCTCGCCGATGCCAGCGAAACGGATCGGAATGCCGAACTCGCGGGCCAGCGCGAACACCACGCCGCCCTTGGCGGTACCGTCCAGCTTGGTCACCACCAGGCCGGTCACCTTGACCGCGGCATTGAACTGGCGCAGCTGCGAAAGCGCGTTCTGGCCGGTGGTACCGTCGATCACCATCAGCACTTCGTGCGGCGCGTTCTCGTCGATCTTGCCGAGCACGCGGCGGATCTTGCCCAGCTCGTTCATCAGCCCGGACTGGGTGTGCAGGCGGCCTGCGGTATCGGCGATCAGTACCGAGGTGCCGCGGGCCTTGCCGGCCTGCAGCGCATCGTAGGCCACCGAGGCGGCATCAGCGTTCTGCCCCTGCGCGACCACGGCCACGCCGTTGCGCTCGCCCCAGATCTGCAGCTGGGCGACGGCGGCGGCGCGGAAGGTATCGCCAGCGGCCAGCATCAGGCTGTGGCCCTCGTCCTTGAAGCGCTTGGCCAGCTTGCCGATGGTGGTGGTCTTGCCGACGCCGTTGACGCCCACGGTCAGCACCACGAAGGGCTTGGCGTTGCGGTCGATGACCAGCGGCTTGGATACCGGCTGCAGGATCGCGATCAGGTCCGCGCGCAGTGCCGCCAGCAGGGCATTGGCATCGATGAACTCGCGCGCCTTCATGCGCTTGCGCAGGTCGGCGATCAGGTCGGTGGTGGCGGCAACGCCAACGTCGGCGGTCAGCAGCGCGGTCTCGATCTCGTCCAGCAGGTCGTCATCGAGCTTGGGGTTGCGCGAGAACAGGCCGCCGAAACTGCGGGCGAACGCACTGTTGCGCAGGCGCTCGCGCCAGCCGGGCTTGCCCGCCGCAGCAGCCGGGGCATCGACCAGTACCGGCAGATCGGCGGCGGGGGCGGCTGGTTCCTGCGCCGGGATGACCGGGGCCAGCGGGGCGAGCACCGCGGCGGCGGCGGCCGCTTCGGCTTCGAAGTTCTCCGGCGCCAGCACGCGGGCGGGCGCGGCTTCGGGGATGGTTTCCTGCGCCGTCCGCAGTGGTGCTTGCGGGGCCGGCGCGATTGACGTTGCGGGCGCAACGACCTCGGGCGTGGCAGCTGGCACAGGCGCTTCCACCATCGGCGGGGCTACCGGTGCGGCCGGGGCCTGCTCGGGTGGCGCTGCCGACGGGAATGCCGCCGCCAGCTCTTCAGCCGAGTAATGCTGGGTCTTGGGCGCGTCCGGTGTGGCGGCGTCCTGGGGCTTCTTGCGGCGGAAAAAACTGAGCATTGGCAAAAGGCGCTGAAATCAGAGGGATATGCTACCACCCGGGCCTGTATGGCCGGCGTGGACTCAAGGTCGCAGCTACGCGGCCGTTAACCGGTCCGGAGGGCTGCGTTGGGTGGCCTGGGAGACCGCCGATGAACGATGTGACAGGTGTTGCGCTCAGCGGGATGCGTGCGGCCCAGCAGGGCGTGCAGGTGGCAGCGCACAATGTGGCCAACCTGGCGACCCCGGATGCGCCACGACTGCAGCTGCAGCGCGATGCCGCAGCGCAGGGCGGGGTGGACACCCGCGTGACGTCCCATGGCGACACCGATCCGACCGCACCGCTGGGCGATCTGTTGGCTGCCAAGGCCGAGGTGGTGGCCTTCGCCGCCAATGCCGCGCTGATCCGCCGCGAGGACCAGATGCTGGGCTCGCTGCTGGATCGGCAGGCTTGATCCGACCGCATCTGGGATGGGTCTGATCCGACCGCATCTGGGACGGGCTTGATCCGACCGGCTCTGGTGCGTGCCTGATCCGACCGGCTCTGGTAGGTGCCAACCTTGGTTGGCACGCTTTTGCAGTCAAGCCCTGCTCGGCAGCTTTTCAAGCGCCAACCAAGGTTGGCATCTACCAGGCCAACAGCAACGCCAACCAAGGTTGGCATCTACCAGGTCAACAGCAGCGCCAGCCAAGGTTGGCATCTACCGGGGCAATGGCGGTGCCAACCGAGGTTGGCACCGCCAGGCCGGGCGATCCCGGCATCGGTCAGGCCGACAGTTCCAGCAGCAGCTTGTTCAGACGGGCCACGTAGGCACCCGGGTCCTTCAGGCTGTCGCCGGCGGCCAGTGCGGCCTGGTCGAACAGCACCCGGCCCAGGTCGTCGAAACGTGCGCCATCGGCTTCGGCATCCAGCTTGGCGATCAGCGGATGACCCGGGTTGATCTCCAGCACCGGCTTGCTGTCGGGTACCTTCTGGCCGCTGGCTTCCAGGATCTGGCGCATCTGCAGGCCCAGGTCCTGTTCGCCGATGGCCAGCACCGCCGGCGAATCGGTCAGGCGGTGCGACACGCGCACTTCGGCCACGTCATCGCCGAGCACGTTCTTCAGGCGCTCGACCAGGCCCTGCTTGTCCTTGGCTGCGGCTTCCTGCTCCTGCTTGTCCGCTTCGCTCTCCAGCGCGCCCAGGTCGAGGTCGCCGCGGGCGATGTCGACGAAGCCCTTGCCGTCGAAATCGGTCAGGTAGCCCATCAGCCACTCGTCGATGCGATCGGTCAGCAGCAGGACTTCGATGCCCTTCTTGCGGAACACTTCCAGGTGCGGGCTGTTGCGCACCTGGCTGTAGCTCTCGCCGGTCAGGTAATAGATCTTGTCCTGGCCTTCGGCCATGCGGCCGATGTAGTCGGCCAACGAGACGGTCTGCGCATCGGCCTCGCCACGGGTGGAAGCGAAGCGCAGCAGACCGGCGACCTTCTCACGGTTGTTGTAGTCCTCGGCCGGGCCTTCCTTCAGCACCTGGCCGAATTCCTTCCAGAACGTGGCGTACTGCTCGGGCTTGTCGCTGGACAGCTTCTCCAGCATGTCCAGCGAACGCTTGGTCAGCGCGGCCTTCATCGAATCGATGACCGGGCCGGACTGCAGGATCTCGCGCGAGACATTCAGCGACAGGTCGTTGGAATCGACCACGCCCTTGATGAAACGCAGGTACAGCGGCAGGAACTGCTCGGCCTGGTCCATCACGAACACGCGCTGCACGTACAGCTTCAGGCCCTTGGGCGCATCGCGGTGGTACAGGTCGAACGGCGCGCGGCCCGGCACGTACAGCAGCGAGGTGTACTCCAGCTTGCCTTCGACCTTGTTGTGGCTCCACGCCAGCGGGTCGCTGTGGTCGTGGGCGACGTGCTTGTAGAACTCGGTGTACTCCGCATCGCTGATCTCGGTGCGCGGGCGGGTCCACAGCGCGCTGGCGCGGTTGACGGTTTCCCACTCGATCGCGGCGCCTTCTTCGCCGCCTTCCTTGGGCATCTGGATCGGCAGGCCGATGTGGTCGGAGTACTTCTTGAGGATGCTGCGCAGGCGCCAGCCGTCGGCGAAGTCGTGCTCGCCGTCCTTCAGGTGCAGGACGATGCGGGTGCCGCGCTCGGCCTTGTCGATGGTGGCGACATCGAAATCGCCTTCGCCACGCGAGGTCCAGCGCACGCCTTCATTGGCGGCCAGGCCTGCGCGGCGCGAAGTGACTTCCACTTCGTCGGCGACGATGAAGGCGCTGTAGAAGCCGACGCCGAACTGGCCGATCAGCTGCGAGTCCTTCTTCTGGTCGCCGGACAGCTGGCGCAGGAAGTCGCCGGTGCCGGACTTGGCGATGGTGCCGAGGTGGGTGATGGCATCGGCGCGGCTCATGCCGATGCCGTTGTCTTCGATGGTGATGGTGTGGGCGGCCGGATCGAAGCTGACGCGCACGCGCAGTTCGCTGTCGCCTTCCAGCAGCTCAGGCTGGGTCAGGGCTTCGAAGCGCAGCTTGTCGGCGGCGTCGGCGGCATTGGAGACCAGCTCGCGGAGGAAGATCTCCTTGTTGGAGTACAGCGAGTGGATCATCAGCTGCAGCAGCTGCTTGACTTCGGTCTGGAAGCCAAGGGTTTCGGTCTGGGTCGTCTCGGTCATCGGGTAGGGCTCCATGTGCGGTGCCGCGCAAGCGCGTGCGGCCTCGCCAAGGGGTAGGGGTGATTGTCCCGAAATCAAGGGGTTGGTCGGCCGGGCTGCGCCCGGCACCCGCCGAGGCCAAAGCAACAGCAACAGCAACAGCAACAGCTGGCTCTGGGTTGTCTGTTTGCTTGGCGGGGCGATGTGGGTTGGCAGGACGCGCCGTAAACCCTTCCATGGGGGCTCGTAGGCGCCATCCATGGCGCCTGCGGTCCTGCCAACCCACACCGCCCCGCCTCTGACAGATTCCCGGTGACGGTGACAACGGCTGGGCTTCTGATCTCATCAAACCTTCGAAATCTGACAGATGTTCATCCACGCATGGCGTGGATCTACTGCAGATCGCGGAAAACTGTCGAAGGCGGGGTGGGTCCGGTTGAGGGGGCGTGAGCCGCATGGATGCGGCGACCGAGCTTACAGGGACGTACTTGCAGCGTCCCCCTCAACCGGACCCACCCCGCCAACCCACAGGAAACCAGCTTTTGACGTTGCTTCGGCCTCTGCGGGTGCCGGGCGCAGCCCGGCCGAACTACAATCCCGCTCATGCTGAAATTCTCGAATGAACCTCGCCAGGGGCGCCTGTGAGCGGCCGCGGTGGCAACGAAGGCCAGGTGCGCATCATCGGTGGGCGCTGGCGCAATACCCGACTGCCGGTTCCGACCCTGCCGGGCCTGCGGCCCAGCAGCGACCGCGTGCGTGAGACCCTGTTCAACTGGTTGATGCCCAAGCTGGGCGGGGCGCGCGTGCTGGACCTGTTCGCCGGCAGCGGCGCGCTGGGGCTGGAGGCGGTCTCGCGGGGGGGCGCGCATGCCACCCTGGTCGAGCGCGACCCGCAGCTGGCGCGCAACCTGTCGGCGGCCGTGGCCAGACTGCAGGCGGGTGACGTCGTGACGGTCGCCCAGGCCGATGCGCTGCGCTGGCTGCAGGCCGCGCCGGCACAGCAGGCGGATCTGGTGTTCATCGACCCGCCGTTCGCCGATGGCCTGTGGCAGGACGTGCTGGCCCAGCTGCCGCGGCACCTGGCCGCCGACGCCTGGCTGTACCTGGAATCGCCGGCCAGCCACGTGCCGGTGCTGCCCCCGGAATGGCTGCTGCACCGCGATGGCGGCACCCGCGAGGTGCGCTTTGCCCTGTACCGCCGCGCCGCTGCTACACTTTGACCTCATCTGAACATCTGCTACCGCCCATGACCGTGGCCAACCGCCGCATCGCCGTCTATCCCGGCACGTTCGACCCCATCACCAATGGTCATATCGACCTGGTGAGCCGGGCCGCGCCGCTGTTTGAAAAGGTCGTGGTGGGCGTGGCGCAGAGCCCCTCGAAGGGACCGGCCCTGCCGCTGGAACAGCGCGTGCAGCTGGCGCGTGGCGCCCTGGGCCACCACAGCAACGTCGAGGTCATCGGCTTCGATACGCTGCTGGCCCATTTTGTGCGTTCGGTGCAGGGCGGTGTGCTGCTGCGCGGGCTGCGCGCGGTGTCCGACTTCGAGTACGAATTCCAGATGGCGAGCATGAACCGCCACCTGATTCCGGAGGTCGAGACCCTGTTCCTCACCCCCGCCGAGCAGCACAGCTTCATCTCGTCCTCGCTGGTCCGCGAGATCGCACGCCTGGGTGGCGATGTGTCCGGCTTCGTGCCGGCCGCCGTGCTCGAGGCGCTGCGCAAGGTCCGCGAAGCGAAGTCGGCCCAGTCGTAAGCCCTGGCCAGCAGTAGATCCTGTAGCACCACGCATTCCATTACGCACACCAACACGCAACATTCCGGGAGGAAACCCATGAACAACACCATGCGCGCGATGCTGATCGCTTCGTTTGCCCTGGCTTTCACCGCCTGCAAGAAGGAAGAAGCCGCTCCGGTCGACGAAGCCAAGCAGGCGCTGGTCGCGCCGGCCAAGGAAGACGACGCAGGCTGGAAGAAGTACCTGCAGGAAGTGGCCATCCAGAACATGGGCAACATCACCAACAGCCCGTTCCTGTACTACCTGTCGCCGGAATCGGATCCGGACTTCCAGGCCAAGTACGAGCGCCAGACCGAAAGCGCGACCCAGGCCGTGGCCCGTGGCGTGCAGCCGGGCAACATGCTGGCCTTCGGTTCGTCGGCCTCGGGCAAGATGGCTGACATGATCCAGACCGTGTTCAAGGATGTCTCGCCGGATTCGATGAAGGGCGTGCGCGTCGTCTTCATCGGCCAGTCCGCCGACAACGCCCGCGTGCAGGCCGTGGTCCAGCCGACCGGTGCCGAGTACATTTTCGTCGAAGCCAAGTAAGACCGAGCCGAGGCGGTCGTGCTTCGGCACGGCCCGGGCGGCGCCCTGCGATGGGCGCCGCTGATGACCTGACCGGCCCGCGCGCCCGCGCAGGCCGGTCCTTGTCCCAAGGCGCGGGCGTGGAGTATCGCCATGTCGCTGAAAATCAATGAGCTCTGCGTCAACTGCGACGTATGCGAGCCGGCCTGCCCGAACCAGGCCATCACGATGGGTGAAACCATCTACGTGATCGACCCCGCCCGCTGTACCGAGTGCGTGGGCCATTTCGACGAACCGCAGTGCGTGGTCGTCTGCCCGGTCGAATGCATCGACCCCGATCCGGACATCGTCGAAACCGAAATCGAGCTGCTGGCCAAGTTGCGCCAACTGCAGCACGATCATCCCGAACTCTATGCGGAGCCCCCATCCGAATGAAGTCGTTCGCCCGCCCCCTGTTGCTGCTCGGCCTGCTGCTGAGTTCCGTCGCCTGGGCTGATGCCCCGGTCCGTGCCGAGCGCCCCGATGGCGCGGCCATCGCCAGCGGTCACGCCCTGGCCACCCAGGCCGGTGTCGACATCCTGGCCCAGGGCGGCAACGCCTTCGACGCGGCGGTGGCGGTGTCCTCGACCCTGGCAGTGGTCGAGCCGATCAGCTCCGGCCTCGGTGGCGGCGGCTTTTTCCTGCTGCATGATGCGGCTACCGGCAAGGACGTGATGCTGGACGCGCGCGAGACCGCGCCGGCCGCGGCCACGCCGCAGGCCTTCCTCGACAAGAAGGGTGACCTGGACCGCGACCGCTCGGTCAACGGCCCGTGGTCGGCCGGCATTCCGGGCCTGCCGGCGGCGCTGGTCGAACTGTCGGCCAAGCACGGCAAGCTGCCGCTGGCGGCATCGTTGCAGCCGGCGATCCGCATCGCGCGTGAAGGCTTCCCGGTGTACGACCGCATGGCCAAGGGATATGCCTCGCGCCGTGAAGTGATGGAGCGTTATCCCGGTACGCGCGAGGTCTATCTGCGCAATGGCAAGCCGATCGCCACCGGTGACCTGTTCAAGCAGCCGGAACTGGCGCAGACCCTGGAGCGCCTGGCGGCCGGTGGCTTCGACGGCTTCTACAAGGGCCAGACCGGCAAGCTGCTGCTGGCCGGCGTGAAGCAGGCGGGAGGCAAGTGGACCGCCGAAGAGCTGGCCGGCTACCGCGTCAAGCAGCGTGCGCCGATCGTCTTCAACTACAACGGCTGGAAGATCACCACCGCACCGCCGCCGTCCTCCGGTGGCATCGCCCTGGCCAGCATGCTGCAGATACTGGAAGGCTGGGACATCAAGCAGATGGATGCCGCGCACCGCACCCATCTGGTGGTCGAGTCGATGCGTCGTGCCTACCGTGACCGCACCTTCTTCCTCGGCGATCCGGATTTCGTGCAGATCCCGCAGAAGGTGCTGGCCAGCAAGGATTACGCACAGGGCCTGCGCGCGACCATCCACCCGGAAAAGGCGACCCCCAGCGACCTGCTGTCGGGCAACCCGACGCCGCTGGAGGATGATGAGACCACCCACTTCTCGATCATCGACCGTGATGGCAACCGTGTCGGTGCCACCCAGACCGTCAACCTGCTGTACGGCTCGGGCCTGATTCCGAAGGGCACCGGCGTGCTGCTGAACAACGAGATGGACGACTTCGCGCTGAAGCCGGGAACGCCCAATGCCTTTGGCGTGATGGGCTACGCGGCCAACGCGCCGAAGCCGGGCAAGCGCATGCTCAGCTCGATGACGCCGACCTTCATGGAAAACGACGACAAGGTGATCGTGCTGGGCACGCCCGGTGGCAGCCGCATCATCACCATGGTGCTGCTGGGTATCCTGGGCTACGACGCTGGCCTGGATGCGCAGCAGGTCGCCGCGCTGCCGCGCTACCACCACCAGTGGCTGCCGGACCTGATCGAAGCGGAAAGCAATGCTTTCGACGCTGGCACCATCAAGCAGCTGCAGGCGATGGGCCACAAGATCGACCTGCCGGGCGAGGTCGCTGCCGGCGGCCGCGGTTCCAGCCACGTGTGGGGCAACCTGCAGACGGTGGAATGGGATCGCAAGGCCAACAAACTGTTTGGCGGCAGTGACCCGCGCAACCCGGTCGGCAGTGCCCAGGTCGTGCCGGCTCCCTGAGCCGGCGGTTGCGCCGGGCTAGGCCCGGCGGACGCAAACCTGAGAACCCCGCCCGCAACGGCGGGGTTTTTCATTTTCCCACTAGCGATTATTTAACGAGCGGCCACCGATAATTGCGTCATGAAACTATGGTCGATCCGCGGTAATACACAACGCCTGGATGGCGGTGCAATGTTCGGCAACGCGCCGCGCGCGTTGTGGGAAAAGTGGGCAGCACCGGATGAGCTCAACCGCATCGAGCTGGCCTGTCGTGCGTTGTTGGCGAGCCCGCTGGAAGGCAAGACGGTGCTGTTCGAAACCGGCATCGGTGCGTTCTTCGAGCCGCGCATGCGCGAGCGCTATGGCGTGCAGGAAAGCCAGCATGTGCTGATCGATTCGCTGCGCGAAGCCGGCTTCGAGCACGAAGACATCGACGTGGTGGTGCTCAGCCATCTGCACTTCGACCATGCCGGCGGCCTGTTGGCCGCGTGGCACGAAGGCCGTGAACCGGAACTGCTGTTCCCCAATGCGACGTACGTGGTCGGGGCGCAGCATTGGCAGCGCGCGCTGCAGCCGCACCCGCGCGATCGCGCCAGCTTCATTCCAGAACTGCCGGGCCTGCTGCAGGCCAGTGGCCGCCTGGAAGTGGTGGACGGCGAGTATTCGAAGGTGCTGGGCCACAGCGTGCGTTTCAGCTACAGCGACGGGCACACGCCGGGGCTGATGCTGGCCGAGATCGTGGGGCAGGCACGCGCAGGCGAGGGGGCGCACGGCGGCGTGGTGTTCTGCGCCGATCTGATTCCGGGTCGATCGTGGGTGCACGTGCCGATCACCATGGGGTACGACCGCAACGCCGAGCTGCTGATCGACGAGAAGCGGCAGTTCCTGGAAGACAAGCTGGCGCGCAACGTGCATCTGTTCTTCACCCATGATCCGCAGGTGGCGCTGGCGCAGGTCGGGCGGGATGAGAAGGGACGTTTCGTGACGCTGCATGAGCAGGGCGAACTGAAGGCGCGCGCGCTGGGGTGAGGTTGGCCGGCAGGGCTGCGCCCTGCACCTGCAGAGGCCGGAGCCGAAGCAACAGCAACAGCGGGCTATCCGTGGGTTGGCGGGGCGGTGTCGGATGGCGGGGACGCCGCAAGTACGTCCTTGTAGGCTTGGCAGCCGCATCCATGCGGCTGACACCCCGCAATCCGACACCGCCCCGCCTTCGACAGTTTTCCGGTGACGGATGGGACACCCGGTGGATCTTTCGGGCTCTGACCCCATTCGACGACGGGTTCCAGGTGACTGATGCGACTCTCGTTGTATGGATCGGCAGTAGATCCACGCCATGCGTGGATGGGGCCTTTCTTCGCTGTTTTTACGATGCCTTGAGGCAGCTGCTCATGAAGGTCTTGCGGGCGTCGCCGGCGAGCTTTTGGGTGGCGGCGTCTGCGTTGCACTTCTTCATGCGCTCCTGCGGCGTGGCAGGGGTTGCCGGTGCGGCTGCGTGCGAACTCAGGCATGCGCTCTGCGCGGACTTGTAGGCGTCGCCTTTCAGCCCTTTGTTCTTTGCCGAACAGTCGGCCATGCGCTGCTGCTGTGGGGTGGCTGCGTTGGCGGCAATCGGGAGGCCGACCAGCAGGGCGGCGGCGAGCAGCAAAGAGGCTTTCATGGTGGCTCCAGGGCAGGGCGGGTGCGCGGAGCATTCGCCCGTCGCCGCAAAGCCGGCGTGAAGGTGCCTGGAGCAGGTGGAGCACTTCCTTTCGAAAGCGCTCCGACCCGGTCGATCTCAGCCCACGCGGGTACCGAAGATGCGGTCGCCGGCATCACCCAGGCCCGGCAGGATGTAGCCCTTGTCGTTGAGCTGCGCATCGATCGCGGCGGTGTAGATCTCCACGTCCGGGTGCACGGCCTTCACCGCTTCGATGCCCTCCGGCGCGGCAACCAGGAAGATGCCCTTGATCCGGCGTGCGCCGGCGCGCTTGAGCATGTCGATGGTGGCGATCAGGGTGCCGCCGGTGGCCAGCATCGGGTCGAGGATCAGCGCGTCGCGCTCTTCCAGGCGGCCGGTCAGGCGCTCGAAGTAAGGCACCGGCTGCAGGGTTTCCTCATCGCGCTGCAGGCCGACTACGCTGACACGGGCGGCCGGGATCAGCGACAGCACGCCGCTGAGCATGCCCAGGCCGGCGCGCAGGATCGGCACCACGGTGATCTTGGCGCCGGCGATGCGCTGCACGGTGACCGGGCCGGACCAGCCCGGCAGGGTGTGCGGCTCGGTTTCCAGGTCGGCGGTGGCCTCGTAGGCCAGCAGCGTGCCCAGTTCGTTGGCCAGTTCGCGGAAATCCTTGGTGCTGAGCGCGGCGTTGCGCATCAGGCCGATCTTGTGCTGCACCAGCGGGTGGCGCACTTCGACGATCTTCATGGGATGGTCTGGCAGAAGGGGAGGCCCCCATTTTAAGCGGAATGCGCGGTGGTGCCGAGCCGGGTCCGGCAGGCCAGGCTCCACCGGTGTCATGCCCATGCAACCTGCCGGACATACCGTGCTGACCCAATCTTTACACCGTTGGGGATAGCTGTGCAGAAGAAGAACACGTTGGGCCTGGCAATCAGCCTCTCGCTGCTGGTGACGGCCAGCCCGTCGGTGCTGGCGGCCGAAAACGCTGCCGCTGCCGTGGCAGGGGGTGCCGCCGCAGCGACCGATCTGGACCGCGTCGAAGTGCGCGCGCAGCTGGAATCGCAGGTACGCGCCGTCGACCTGAAGCGCAGCAGCGATGCCATCGAAGACGCCGTGTCCTCCGACGCGCTGGGCCAGTACCCGGACAAGAACGTGGCCGAGTCGCTGCAGCGCCTGCCGGGCATCAGCGTGACCCGCGACCAGGGGGAAGGCCGGTTCGTGGTGGTGCGTGGCCTGGATGCCAACCTCAACAGCGTCAGCGTCGACGGCATCGCCATCGGCACCCCGGAAGATTCCAGCCGCGCGGCGCCGCTGGATGTGATTCCGTCCGATTCGACCGAGCGCCTGCGCGTGGTCAAGTCGCCCACCCCGGACATGCCGGGCGACGCCATCGGCGGCGCGATCCTGGTTGAATCGGCCTCGGCCTTCGATCGTGACGGCCGCAGCCTGCGTGGCAAGATCGAAGCCAGCCACCAGCAGCTGTCCGGCGAAACCAGCCCGAAGGCGGCCTTCAACTACAGCGAAGTGTTCAACGACACCTTCGGCGTCGCGCTGGGCGTGAACTACCAGAAGCGCACGTTCGAATCGGACAACACCGAAGTGGAGTACGACGGCGAAGACGATGCCGCACCGGGCGACGTCACCGCGATCAACCTGCAGCACCGCAAATACGAAATCGAGCGCAAGCGCATCGGCGCCAACCTCAACCTGGACTGGCGCCCGAACGAGGACAGCAAGTACTACCTGCGTGCGCTGTACAGCCAGTTCGATGATGCCGAAACCCGCCAGCGGGTGATCTTCAACTTCGATGACGCCAAGATGGTGAAGACCGGTACCGACCAGTACCGGTTGGACGGCATGCCGAAGGATTCCATCGACAGGCGCATGCGCTACCGCACCAAGGAAGAGAACACCTTTGCGGCCAGCCTGGGCGGCGAGAACACGCTGACCAACGCCGTGGTCGATTACAAGGTGGGTTTCACCCGCACCGAAGAGCGGGTGAACGATGAAATGGAGGCGCGCTTCAAGCTCAACGGCAAGGCCTTCAACGGTACGCTGGACCAGAGCAGTCGAATGCCCAGCTACAGCTTCGACAATCCGCAGTGGCTGGACAACGCGAACTACGCGTTCGACCGCTTCGTGATTTCACCCAAGCAGGTGAACGACAAGGAGCACAGCGCACAGGTCAACGTGCGCTTCGACGGCGACAGCAGCAGCATCAAGTTCGGCCTGCTGGGGCGCTGGCGCGACCGCGACGTCAACGTCGACGAAAGCGAACTGCGCGTCGGCCCGAAGGTTGCCCTGTCCAGCTGGACCACCGGCTCCCCGGATCACCGCCACGGCACCCTGGGTGACGGCATGGATTCGGACGCGATGCGCGCGTACTGGGCGGCCAACCGTGGCCAGTTCAGTGCTCGCCCGCAGGATGTCGGCGCCAACGCGATGACCTCGCTGGAAGAGGACTACACCGCCAGTGAAGACATCTTCGCCAGCTACGCCATGGGGACCTGGGATGTCGGTGCGCTGCGCATCATCGGTGGCGTGCGTGTGGAGAACACGCGCTTCAGGGCCGAAGGCAACCAGGTCGATGTGGCGGCCAACGGCCGCAGCTACACCGTAACCCCGCGCGTGGCCAACAGCAGCTATACCAACGTACTGCCGGGCCTGCACCTGCGCTATGACGCGGCCGATGACTGGGTGCTGCGCGCCTCGGCCAACAAGACCGTTTCGCGCCCGTCCTTCGGCGATATCTCGCCGCGCGTCGGCTACAGCCGCGGCGACGAGGAAGTGCGCCTGGGCAATCCTGAGCTGGACCCGTACGAGTCGAAGAACATCGACCTGTCGGTGGAGAAGTACCTCGGCAGTACCGGCATCGTTTCGCTAGGTCTGTTCCACAAGTCCATCGACGGCTATATCGTCGAGACGGTGCGCACCAATGATCCGGCCTACGGTGGTTTTGACGTGACCCAGCCGATCAATGGCCGCAAAGCCACCGTGCGTGGTGCGGAGCTGAACTGGCAGCAGCAGCTGGCCTTCCTGCCCGCTGGCCTGGACGGTCTGCTGGTGGGCGCCAGCGGCACCTGGCTGGATACCGGATTCGACGCTGGCATCGAGGATCGCGCCGGTGAGGATTTCACCCTGCCGCGTGCCTCCAAGCACGTGTACAGCGCCCACATCGGCTATGAAAAGTACGGCCTGAGCACCCGTCTGGCGGCGGTGTACCGCAGCGAGTACCTGGACAGCATCGGCAAGGGCCGTGCGTTCGACATCTACGTGGCGCCCAACACCCAGCTCGACTTCTCGCTGGACTACAAGTTCAACGCGAACGTGAGCGTGTACTTTGAAGCGCAGAACCTGCTGGACAAGCCGTTGGAGCTGTACCAGGGCACGCGCTCGCGCACCCTGCAGATGGAAGAGTATGGCCGCACCTACGCCGTGGGCCTGAAGGTGGCGCTGTGATGGCGCGTTGCATGACCCTGATGGCGGCCTCGCTGGCAGCCGTTCTTGCCGCCGGCTGCACGCCGGCCGCGGACAAGGCGCCGGCAGCGGCTGCAGCGACCGGCGCTGTGGCACCGGTCAAGCGCAACGTGGCGACCATCGCCGAGGCTTTCCTGACCCCGATGACCCCGGCCGACAACATCGATTCGCCCGCGTCCTGGCAGGCCCCGGATGGCAAGACCTGGCTGATCGCCACGGCCAAGGCCACCGACAAGCTGGTGGTCTACGATGGCAGCAACGGCCAGCACCTGCGCGACGTCGGCAGCACCGGCACCGGCCTGGGCCAGTTCGATCGTCCCAACGGCATCGCGGTGATCGATGACCTGCTGTGGATCGTCGAGCGCGACAACCACCGTGTGCAGGTGCTTTCGCTGCCGGACTTCACTCCGTTGGCCACCTTCGGTGCCGACGACCTGCGCAAGCCCTACGGCCTGTGGGTGGACCGCCGTGCCGATGGCTACAGCGTCTACGTCACCGACTCCTGGGACAACGGCGAGGACGCACAGGGCAAGGACATCCTGCCGCCGCTGGCTGAGCTGGACAAGCGCGTGCGCCAGTACCACGTGTCCCGCGATGGCACGAAGGTGCAGGCAACACTGTCGGCCAGCATCGGTGATACCAGCGAAGCCGGTGCGTTGCGCGTGGTCGAATCGATCTGGGGGGATCCGGCCAATGATCGCCTGCTGATCGCCGAAGAGGACGAAAGCTACGCCAGCGAATTCAAGGTCTACACCCTGGCGGGGCGCTTCACCGGCACCACCTTCGGCCGCGACGTGTTCAAGGCGCAGGCCGAAGGCGTGATGCTGCGCACCTGCGGCAAGGACGGCTGGTGGATCACCACCGAGCAGGGCAAGCAGCGCAGCGTGTTCCATCTGTTCGACCGCCATACGCTGAAGCCGGTGGGTGCGTTCCAGGGCAATACCGTGGCCAACACCGATGGCATCTGGATGATGCAGCAGCCGACGCCAAGGTTCCCGCACGGTGCCCTGTATGCGGTGCACGATGACCAGGGTGTGGTGGCCTTCGACTGGGAGAGCATCGCCAAGCAGTTGGCCCTGCCGCTGGAGTGTGGCTCGTGAGCGCGCGTTTGGTGCGCTTGCTTGCGATCGGGCTGCTGCTCGCATTGCCATCGATGGCGATGGCTGCGGCCGAGCCCAATACGCGGGTGCCGTCGGGCAGCCGCTACTACGCGGCCACACCGGTGCCGGACCGCATCGTTGCCTCTCCATCGGTCGACCCCAGCCACGGCTTCGCAGTGGCCTGGCGCACCGATGGCAGCGTGCAGTCGCCGCTGCTGGAAATCGCACGGGCCGACGATTCGCCGGCCATCGAGGGCATCGTCCAGGTGCGCGCGAAGACCCAGGTGCTGCAGACCGAGAACGGCCTGTCGCATCATCATCGCGCCGACATCGACGGTTTGCAGCCGGACACCCTGTATGTCTACCGCGTACAGGGCAATGGCAGCTGGA
The DNA here is from genome assembly GCF_000632045.1 of Stenotrophomonas sp. RIT309. Classification (NCBI taxonomy): domain Bacteria; kingdom Pseudomonadati; phylum Pseudomonadota; class Gammaproteobacteria; order Lysobacterales; family Lysobacteraceae; genus Stenotrophomonas; species Stenotrophomonas sp. RIT309. The sequence continues at coordinate 184,743 of NZ_JFYS01000041.1, read as the reverse complement.
GCGCGTGGAACCAGCTGCGTACGATGGCCGCTGCCGACCAGCCGCTGACCCTGCTGTATTTCGGCGATACCCAGAACAAGAACGTCAGCCATGTAAGCCGCGTGGTGCGGGCCGCACAGAAGGCCGCGCCGGATGCGCGGATCAGTCTGTTTGCCGGCGACCTGGTCAGCGGTGGCGACAACATGGACGACAGCGAATGGGGCGAATGGTTTGCCGCCACCAGCTGGCTGGCACAGGAGACGCTGGTGGCGCCGGCGATCGGCAACCACGAGTACTTCGAGGAATTCGAGGACACGCCACAGGAGCGCCGTGTGCTGGGCCGCCATTGGCCGGTGACCTTCGCCCTGCCGGGCAACGGTGCCAGCGCGGCGGCGGGTACCAGCTACTGGTTCGATGCACAGGGCGTGCGCGTGGCCGTGGTCGATGGGACCTCGGCGCTGGATCTGGGTACCGCCAAGGCGCAGGCACAGTGGCTGGACAAGGTGCTGGCCGGCAACCGGCAGCCGTGGACGATCGTGCTGCTGCACCAGCCGTTCTATTCGCCGCGCGAGGGCCGCGAGAATGCTGCCCTGCGCAAGGTGCTGCTGCCGGTGGTGCGCCGTCACAAGGTGGATCTGGTACTGCAGGGGCATGACCATACCTACGGCCGTCGCGGCGAAGGGCAGGCGGCAACACCGCAGTACGTGGTGACGGTGGCTGGACCGAAGCAGTACCGCCTGTCGGACGAGGCACGCAGGACGATGGACCCTGTGGGCGAAGACACCCAGCTGTTCCAGGTGTTGCGCATCGATCCGCAGCGCCTTCGCTACGAGGCCCGCACGGTGACCGGGCGCCTGTACGACGCCTTCGAGCTGAAGCGCGATGACAATGGCGGCAAGCAACGGGTGGAGCAGCGAGAGGGACGGATCACGCCGCGTGACTGCGCGCGTGCCCAAACCGCCAAGGGCCGCACCGACCGGTGCTGGGAGTGAGGAACGACCGATGAGCGCGCGCCCGCGCCTCGTTCCGATGGCCGCCATCGCCGTTGCCCTGCTGCTGGTGGTGGGCGCGGTGGCTGCTGCCGATACCGTACTGCACCCGTTCCTGGCCGCTCAGCCGGAGCAGGTGCCGCAGGAAAGAACGACGGACGAGTGATCAGCGAAGCGATGCAGCAGTCCAGAAGCAGATCCACGCCACGCGTGGATTGAACCTTTCCGTGCACCATCCGCGCATGGCGTGGCTCTACTGCATTGCGTCCAGGAACAGTTCTGCTTCATCCGTGCTGCCCAGCACCACAGCGACAGCGCGCAGCGCCGCTTCGCGATGAACCGGACGGATCCCGCCATCATCGTCATCGCTGTACAGATCCTCATCAGCCTCGAGGTAAACGCTGCCGGCCGCAGCCAACGCGGCCATCAGGGTCGGCACGTCGGCGGCGAACCCGCCGGCGTCCCAGTGGCCCGCACCATGACGGGCGAACAGTACGCGGCCGTCGTCGATGTCGAGGATGAGGGGATCGGCGCCACGGTCGGCGATCACCAGCCACTGCGCCGGCCAGTCGCTGATCGGTTCGCCATCGTTGCCGTTCCAGCGATAGCCTGCCTGGTAGGCCCACAGGCGCTGCAAGGGCGGTATCCACACCTCAAGGCCTGGAATGGTGATGCCGCAGGGGCCTTTTGCAGGATTGAATACCTCGCCGAACGGGCCGACGTGTGCGTAGAATCCGGCCAGCACGTCCGGCAGCGGGAACGGCCCCTGCCACGCGTCGGCAGATTGCGGCTGCAGGGCGCCGAAGCGGGCAAACGTGGCGCGAAGATCATCCATGACGTGGGCCGGGCGGAAGCGGAAGAGCGCGCAGCCTAGCAGAGCCGGTCGCACGCATCGCCTTCACCGTCACTGGCTATCATGGCCGCCCAGCAACTGAGAGGCAGTGCACGTGTCGGTAGCGTTGGTATGGTTCCGTCGGGACCTGCGGTTGCAGGACAATCCGGCGCTGCAGGCGGCGCTGGAAGCGGGCCACGCTGTGGTGCCGGTGTACATCCACGCGCCGCACGAAGAGGGCGAGTGGGCGCCGGGCGCGGCCTCCAATGCGTGGCGCCATCGTTCGCTGGCGGCACTGGATGCCGGCCTGCGTGCACGGGGTTCATCGCTGGTGCTGCGTGCCGGTGACAGCCTGCCTTCCCTGCTGGAGCTGGTGCAGCAGACCGGCGCCGAAGCGGTGTACTGGAACCGCAAGTACGAACCGGCCACGCAACCGCGCGATGCCGCCATCAAACGCACGCTGCGCGAGCAGGGCATAGATGCGCAGAGCTGCAACGGCAGCCTGCTGTTCGAGCCCTGGGACATCGCCACCCAGCAGGGGCAGCCCTACAAGGTATTCACTCCGTACTGGCGCAACGTACTCAGCCACTGGCGTTTGCCCGCCTTGCGGGCCGCACCGGAGACGCTGCCGGCGCATACGGTCGACAGCCTCGCGCTGGATACGCTGCAGCTGGCGCCCACGCTTCACTGGGATACCGGGTTCTGGGAACACTGGCAGCCGGGCGAGACCGGTGCGCTCGAGGCGTTGTCCGTGTTCGAGGATGGTGCGCTGCGCGGCTATCGCGAGCAGCGCGACCTGCCGGATCGGGTCGGTACCTCGCGGCTGTCGCCGCACCTGCATTTCGGCGAAATCGCGCCGTGGCGCATCGCCCACGCGCTGGAAGGCCTGCGCAGTGCCGGTACCGATGCTGACATCGATGGCTACCTGCGCCAGCTTGGCTGGCGTGACTTTGCCCATCACCTGCTGCACCACTTCCCGAAGACGCCGACCGACAACCTCAATCCACGCTTCGATCGCTTCCCGTGGGCCAGTCCCAGTGCCGCCCAGCTGCACGACTGGCAGCGCGGCAACACCGGCGTCCCCATCGTCGATGCTGGCCTGCGCGAGCTCTGGCATACCGGCTACATGCACAACCGGGTGCGGATGATCGTTGCCAGCTACCTGTGCAAGCACCTGCGTGCGCATTGGCTGCACGGTGCGCGCTGGTTCTGGGACACGCTGGTGGATGCCGACCTGGCCAACAACACGATGGGCTGGCAGTGGGTGGCCGGCACCGGTGCCGACGCGGCTCCGTATTTCCGCGTGTTCAATCCCGTCACACAGGCCGAGAAGTTCGATCCGCAGGCGCGCTACATCAGCCGCTGGGTGCCTGAGCTGGCGGCGCTGCCGGTAAAGGCGCGGTTCGCTCCATGGCAGCATCCGCACCTGCTGGCCGAACGCGCGCCGGGCTACCCACGCACGCCGCTGGTGGACCTCGCCGCTGGCCGGGATGCCGCTCTGGCCGCCTACCGTCAGTCGGCGGCGGGGTAAAGCGCTGGCTGAGCGGTCCAGACAGCTAGCTGAACACGCCCCTGTCGACCGGCGTGATCATCATCCCGACATCGCGTCCGGCTGTTTATCCTCGTTGCCGCCCGCAAGCCGCCGGCCCGACCGGAAACCAAGGAGAACACCATGATCCGCAACACCACCCGCAACGTCGCACTGGCCCTGATGAGTGCGGCCGTCCTGTCGGCCTGCGCCACCGGCGGCTCCTATGTGCAGAGTGATCCGTACGGCAACCCGACCGAGCAGCAGAACCGCACCGGCCGCAATGCCCTGATCGGTACCGCCATCGGCGTGGCCGCGGGCCTGCTGTCCGGCGACAGCGCGACCGAGCGTCGCCAGCATGCGCTGATCGGCGCGGGCATCGGTGCACTGAGTGGCGCCGCGGTGGGCCAGTACCAGGATCGCCAGGAGCGCGCGCTGCGCGAGCGCACCGCCAACACCGGCATCGACGTCGAGCGCCAGGGCGACAACATCATGCTGAACCTGCCCGACGGCATCACCTTCGACTTCGGCAAATCGGCACTGAAGCCGCAGTTCTACGGCTCGCTCAATGGCGTTGCCGGCACCCTGCGTGACTACAACCAGACCATGATCGAAGTGGTCGGCCACACCGACAGCATCGGCAGCGACGCGGTCAACAACCGCCTGTCCAAGGAGCGTGCTGATTCGGTTGCGCAGTACCTGATCGGACAGGGCGTGCAGAGCGTGCGCATCGAAACCCTGGGCGCGGGCAAGGCCTACCCGATCGCTGACAACAGCACCGATGCCGGCCGTGCCAAGAACCGCCGCGTCGAGATCCGCGTGATTCCTCTCAAGCAATAACGCGCAGCGTTATTGCTGTTCCGGCGCAGCCGGAACGAAAATGCCGCCCTTGCAGGCGGCATTTTCTGTGGGTGCCGAGTGTGCTCGGCACGCCGATAGCCCATGTGGAGAGCCGTGCCGGCCAAGGTCGGCATCTACCGGAGGCGATCCAGGAGCAGGGTACAGGCGGCATCGCTGCAGCTTACGCCGCCGAAGCAGCCACCTTCTCCAGGATCCGCTTGCCGCTGCTCGCCAGCGCCGCTTCTTCCTGTTCCTGCTGCTGCCGTGCCAGCTTCGCACCGGGGCACTGCGCCAGCATGTAGTTGGCATCGAAGTTGAGCTTCTCCACCAGGAAATCGACGAACGCGCGCACCTTCGGCGAGACCAGCCGGCCACCGGCGAACACCGCGTTGAAATCCACTTCCGGGCCGGTCCAGCCGGCCAGAACCCGGCGCACCATGCCCGACTCGACGAACGGCTTGGCCATCACGTCTCCGGTCAGCAGCAGACCTTCGCCACACACCAGCGCGCCATTCAGCGCAGACATGTCGTTGGCCGTCATCAGCGGCGTCACCGGGAAGTCGCGCAGCTCGCCACCGTTCTCGCCCAGCTGCCAGGTAAAGCGTGGCGAATTGCCGGTGTGGTACGGCTTGCGCATGGCCAGGATGCGGTGGAACTGCAGCTCTTCCGGATGCAGCGGCTCGCCGTAGCGCTCGATGTAGGCCGGGCTGGCGAATACCTGCGTGCGCAGGCTGCCGAGCTTGCGCGCCACCAGGTTGGAATCGGGCAGGGCACCCACGCGCAGGGCAAGATCGGCCTCACCGGCGATCAGGTCCAGCTTCTCGTTGCCCATGTGCATGTCCAGGCGGATTTCCGGGTACTGCGCATGGAACTGGCCCAGCAGCGGTGCGATCCAGGTGATGCCGATCGAATAGGGCACGGTGAAGCGCAACCATCCGCGTGGACCAGACTGCAGCTGGCTGACCGCGCTTTCGGCTTCTTCAAGTTCGCGCGCGATGCGCTGGCAATGCTCGTGATAGATCGAACCGGCTTCGGTGAGGCCGAGGCGGCGCGTGGTCCGGTGCAGCAGGCGCGCACCGAGGCGCGTTTCCAGTTCCTGCACTTTGCGGCTGACCGTGGTCTTGGGCAGGCCGAGCGATTTGGCAGCCGCGATGAAGCTGCCTTGCTCGACCACTTTGACGAAGATCAGCGTCTCGTTGAGATCGTGGGACATGGTCAGGGATCCTGGACGTCGGGGATGGGGCAATCGTGACAGAACGATTGGACCGGGGACGGGATGATTATTCCCCTTAATCAGGACTAATCAAGTAGGGGTTTGAGGTCTATCGTGGCGCCATTCGCTAATTGGAGCCCGTCCGCCATGAGCCTGCGCAACATTCTTGCCCGCTTCCGGATTGCCGGCCAGAACGCCCTGGACCTGGCAATGACCGTTGAATCCCGTCCCAGCTCCTTGGTTAACAAGGATTTTCGGGAGTTTACCGCACCCATGCGTCAGCAGCGTGGCGGTGCCTTGCACCTTGCCTCGCACAAGGGTGACCGACTGCGCCGAATCGGGACTATCCCGGATTTGGGAGGAAATGTCCCGTGAATGGGATTCTGACGCCCGAGGTCCTGGTTCTCGGCGGCACCGGTGCCGTGGGCCAGGGTGTGGTCGGCGCATTGCTGGAGGCCGGCAGCCCCGTGCTGGTGGTCGGCCGCGATCCCGGCCGCCTGGCGGCGTTGCACGAGCAGTTTGCTGATGAGCCGGGCCTGCAGACGATGCTGGGCTCGCTCAGCGACGACAGTTCGGCACGTGCGCTGGCCGAACGCGTGGCACAGCGCCCGCGCCCGCTGGCAGCGGTGGTTGCCGCGATGGGCGGCCCGTACAACCGTGGCCGCGTGGTCGAGCGTGGCGGTGACGCCCTGTCGGCGGCATTGCAGGCGGACCTGATGCCGCATGTGCACGCAGTGCACCACCTGCTGCCGCTGCTGCAGGACAACGTGCACGCCCGCCGCTACGTGATGATCGGCAGCCCGGCCGGGCTCAAGCCTTGGGCAGGCTATGGCGAGACCTCGATCACCACCGCCGCGCTGCGCATGTACGCGCAGGTGGTGCACCAGGAAGCGCAGGCCGTAGGCGTACGCGCGCAGATGCTGGAAGTGTGCAGTCCGGTCTGCACGCCGGCCAACGCTGCCAACGCCTGTATTGAATGGCCGAGTTCACTGCTGGTCGGTCGCCGCGTGGTGTCCCTGCTCGACGGGTGCCGCGACAACCGCGCAATCGTCCGTTGCGACAGCAGTGATGCCGAACTGCCACGCGGCCTGCTGCACCTGGAAATACCGCCGCTGTGGCGCGACACCGCAGGCGTTGCTTGACCTCGACTTTGGTTGAGGTCGCAGGATACGCCGCCGAAAGTTGATAGCAATTCTCAAATAGCTGTACCACCCCTCCGTACGGATGCATGCCATGACTTCCCCCAATACCACTCCACATCGTTTCGGTCATCGCATCGCGATGGCTGGCGTGTCGATCCTCGCCGCCGCCGTCCTGGCGGCCTGCAGCGGTGGCCATGCCGAAGAAGCCGGCGCGCCGCCCCCGCCGCAGGTCTCAGCTGCCCCCGTGCTGCTCAAGCAGGTCAGCCAGTGGGATGAATTCAGCGGTCGCGTCGAGGCCGTGCAGAGCGTCGAGCTGCGCCCGCGCGTGTCCGGCTACATCGACAAGGTCAACTACGTTGAAGGCGAAGAAGTGAAGAAGGGCGCCGTCCTGTTCACCATCGATGCCCGCAGCTACCAGGCCGAGTACGACCGCGCCAACGCCGAACTGGCCCGTGCGCGTACCCAGGCGGTGCTGGCCCGCAGCGAATCCGAGCGTGCCAAGCGCCTGGCCGAACAGCAGGCGATTTCCACCGAGACCGCCGAACAGCGTCGCGCGGCCGCCGACCAGTCCGGTGCGGCGGTGCAGGCTGCGCAGGCCGCGGTGGATGCCGCCCGCCTCAACCTGGAGTTCACCAAGGTGCGTGCGCCGATCGACGGCCGTGCCGGCCGGGCGATGGTCACCGCCGGCAACCTGGTCACCGCCGGCGACAGCGCCAGCGTGCTGACCACGCTGGTCTCGCTGGATACGGTGTTCGTGTACTTCGATGCCGACGAAAGCACCTTCCTGCGCTACGCGCAGATGGCACGCAAGGGCGAGCGCCCGAGCGAGCGCGACAGCGAGCTGCCGGTGAAGATCGGCCTGTCCGGTGAAGAAGGCTACCCGCACTCGGGCAAGGTCGACTTCCTCGACAACCAGGTGACCCGCAGCACCGGCACCATCCGCGTCCGCGCACTGCTGGACAACGCCGATCGCCAGTTCACCCCGGGCCTGTTCGCCCGCGTGCAGCTGCTCGGCAGCGGCCAGTTCCAGGCCATGCTGATCGACGACAAGGCCGTGCTGACCGACCAGGACCGCAAGTACGTCTATGTGGTCGACAAGGATGGCAAGGCCCAGCGCCGTGACATCCGCCTCGGCCGCACCGCCGAAGGCCTGCGCATCGTCGAGCAGGGCCTGGCCGCCGGTGACAAGGTGATCATCGATGGCGTGCAGAAGGTCTTCATGCCCGGTATGCCGGTGCAGGCGAAGGCGGTGGCGATGCAGCCCACCGCTGCGCCGGCGCCGGGTCGCGATGCAACTGCCGCACTGAACCACTGATCCGCCGGCTCCTGATCCGCGTCCCCGCTTAGCTGCCGGTGCCAGCGGCAGCCGTCACTGCCTTCGCCAGATTGGCGAGGGGCAGGGCGGCTGTTGCCCGCCGACGGCCTTTTCCAGGAATTCTTCCATGGACTTTTCCCGTTTCTTCATCGACAGGCCGATCTTCGCGGCGGTGCTGTCGATCGTGATCTTCGCCGCAGGCCTGATCTCGATTCCGATGCTGCCCATCGGTGAGTACCCCGAAGTGGTGCCGCCGTCGGTGGTCGTACGCACGGTCTACCCGGGCGCCAACCCGAAGGTGATCGCCGAAACCGTGGCCACCCCGCTGGAGGAGGCCATCAACGGCGTTGAGGGCATGATCTACCTCAAGTCGGTGGCCGGTTCCGACGGCGTGCTGCAGATGACCATCACCTTCCGCCCGGGCACCGACCCGGACGAAGCGGCGGTGAAGGTACAGAACCGCGTTGCCCAGGCCCAGGCGCGACTGCCCGAGGACGTGCGCCGGCAAGGCGTGACCACCCAGAAGCAGTCACCCACCTTCCTGATGGTGGTGCACCTGACCTCGCCCAACGGCAAGTACGACACCCTGTACCTGCGCAACTACGCCCGCCTGCACGTCAAGGACGCGCTGGCACGTATCCAGGGCGTCGGCGACGCACAGATCTTCGGCGGTGGTGACTATGCCATGCGCGCCTGGCTGGACCCGGACAAGGTTGCCGCGCGCGGCCTGACCGCCAGCGATGTGGTGCGCGCCATGCGCGAGCAGAACGTGCAGGTCTCGGCCGGCCAGCTCGGCGCCGAGCCGATGCCCAACAGCCAGTTCCTGACCCTGATCAATGCCCAGGGCCGCCTGCGCAGCGAGCAGGAGTTCGGCGACATCGTGCTCAAGAGCGGCACCGACGGTGAAGTGGTGCGGCTGGCGGACGTGGCCCGGGTCGAACTGGGTGCCGGTGACTACACGCTGCGCTCGCAGCTGGACGGCAAGAACGCGGTGGGTATCGGTATCTTCCAGGCCCCCGGCGCCAATGCGCTGGAGATCCGCGATGCGGTGATGGCCAGCATGGACGAGATGCAGAAGACCATGCCGGCCGACGTGAAGTACGAAGCGGTGTATGACACCACCATCTTCGTGCGCGACTCGATCAAGGCTGTGGTCTCCACCCTGCTGGAAGCCATCGCGCTGGTGGTGCTGGTGGTGATCCTGTTCCTGCAGACCTGGCGTGCTTCGATCATCCCGCTCATCGCGGTGCCGGTGTCGATCGTCGGTACGTTCGGCGCGCTGTACCTGCTGGGCTTCTCGATCAACACGCTGAGCCTGTTCGGCCTGGTGCTGGCGATCGGCATCGTGGTCGATGACGCGATCGTGGTGGTGGAAAACGTTGAGCGCAACATCGAAGAAGGCTTGACCCCGCTGGCCGCTGCGCATCAGGCGATGCGCGAAGTGTCCGGGCCGATCATCGCCATCGCGCTGGTGCTGTGTGCGGTGTTCGTGCCGATGGCGTTCCTGTCGGGCGTTACCGGTCAGTTCTACAAGCAGTTCGCGGTCACCATCGCCATCTCCACGGTGATCTCGGCGATCAACTCGCTGACCCTGTCGCCGGCCCTGGCGGCCCGCCTGCTCAAGCCGCATGGCGCGCCGAAGGACGCCCCGACCCGCATCATCGACCGTCTGTTCGGCTGGGTGTTCCGTCCGTTCAACCGCTTCTTCAAGTCCAGCTCGGAAAAGTACGAGCGTGGCGTGTCGAAGATCCTCGGTCGTCGTGGTGCGGTGTTCGTGGTGTATGCGGTGCTGCTGGTCGGTACCGGCTTCATCTTCAAGCTGGTGCCGCCGGGCTTCATTCCGACCCAGGACAAGCTGTACCTGATCGCCGGCGTGAAGCTGCCGGAGGGTTCGTCGATCGCGCGTACCGATGAAATGCTGCGCAAGGTCGCCAAGATCGCCCAGGAAACCGACGGTGTGGCTCACACCATTTCGTTCCCGGGCCTGAATGCCCTGCAGTTCACCAACACGCCCAACACCGGTGTTGCGTTCATTCCGCTCAAGCCGTTCAGCGAGCGCCATGGCCGTACCGCGGCGCAGATCAATGCGGAGATCAACCAGAAGATCGCAGGCCTGCAGGAAGGGTTCGCCTTCGCCATGATGCCGCCGCCGATCCTCGGCCTCGGTAACGGCAACGGCTACCAGATGTTCATCCAGGACCGTGGCAACCTCGGCTATGGCGCGTTGCAGAACGCGGTGCAGTCGATGCAGGGTGCGGTTGCGCAGACCCCGGGCATGGCCTTCCCGATCACCAGCTACCAGGCCAACGTGCCGCAGCTGGATGCCGAGGTGGACCGTGTCAAGGCGAAGGCCCAGGGCGTACAGCTGACCGAGCTGTTCGACACGCTGCAGACCTACCTGGGTTCGGCCTACGTCAACGACTTCAACCAGTTCGGACGTACCTGGCAGGTGATCGCGCAGGCCGATGGCCAGTTCCGTGACAGCGTCGAGGACATCGGCAAGCTGCGGACCCGCAACGACCGTGGCGAGATGGTGCCGATCGGCTCGATGGTCACCGTCAAGGAAACCTACGGTCCGGACCCGGTGCTGCGCTTCAACGGCTACCCGGCCGCTGACCTGGCCGGTGAAGCCGACCCGCGTGTGCTGTCTTCGGCCGAAGCGATGAACAACCTCACCGCCATCGCCGCCAAGGTGCTGCCGGTGGGCATGGCTACCGAATGGACCGACCTGAGCTACCAGCAGGCGACCCAGGGCAAGGCGGCCTTCATCGTGTTCCCGGTGGCGATCATGCTGGCGTTCCTGGTACTGGCCGCGCTGTACGAAAGCTGGTCGCTGCCGCTGGCGGTGATCCTGATCGTGCCGATGACCCTGCTGTCCGCGCTGTTCGGCGTGTGGATGACCGGCGGCGACAACAACGTGTTCGTGCAGGTCGGCCTGGTGGTGCTGATGGGCCTGGCGTGCAAGAACGCGATCCTGATCGTCGAGTTCGCCAGAGAGCTGGAAATGGGCGGCAAGGGCATCGTCGAAGCGGCACTGGAAGCCTGCCGCCTGCGTCTGCGCCCGATCGTGATGACCTCCATCGCCTTCATCGCCGGCACCGTGCCGCTGGTGCTGTCGCATGGCGCTGGCGCCGAAGTGCGCTCGGTGACCGGCATCACGGTGTTCGCCGGCATGCTGGGCGTGACCCTGTTCGGCCTGTTCCTGACCCCGGTGTTCTACGTGGCACTGCGCAAGTTCGTCACCCGCAACGGTGGTGGCCAGCTGGTGCAGCACGGCGAGCCGACCATCCACCACTGACATGGAAAACAGCGGCGCCGGCAATCACCGGCGCCCGCTTCCCCCTACCAAGGCAATGAATCCATGAACACCCATCAGAACAAGATCGCGCTGGTCACCGGCGCAACCCGCGGCATCGGCCTGGAAACCGTGCGCCAGCTGGCACAGGCCGGCGTGCATACGCTGCTGGCCGGTCGCAAGCGCGAAACCGCAGTGGAACTGGCGTTGAAGCTGCAGGCCGAGGGCCTGCCGGTGGAAGCGCTGCAGCTGGACGTCAATGATGGCGCCAGCATCGCCGAGGCGGTCGATCAGGTGCGCCAGCGCCATGGTCGTCTGGACATCCTGGTCAACAACGCCGGCATCATGATCGAGAACCCAGCGCAACTGCCGTCGGAGCAGTCGCTGGACACCTGGCGTCGCACGTTCGAGACCAACGTGTATGCGCTGGTGGCGGTGACCCAGGCCTTCCTGCCGCTGATCAAGCAGGCCAAGTCCGGCCGCATCGTCAACGTCTCCAGCATGCTCGGCTCGCAGACCCTGCATGCCGATCCGACCTCGGGCATCTACGACTTCAAGATCCCGGCCTACAACGCGTCCAAGGCCGCGGTGAACAGCTGGACCCTGGCTCTGGCCCATGAACTGCGCAGTACGCCGATCAAGGTCAACACCGTGCACCCCGGCTACGTGAAAACCGATATGAACGGTGGCAACGGCGAGATCGAAATCGCCGAGGGCGCGCGTTCCAGCGTGCAGATGGCGCTGATCGGCGAGTCCGGCGCCAGCGGCAGCTTCACCTACCTGGGCGAGGTGCTGCCATGGTGATCCGCACCCTGGCGATGGCCGTCTCCAGCCTGGTGCTGGCGGGCTGTGTCAGCGTCGGCCCCAACTACAAGGCACCGGTGCAGGAGCCCGTCGTCCTGCAGGGTGCACAGCAGCCGGTCTTCAGCACCACCTCGCCGGTGGCCAGCTGGTGGGCGCAGTTCGATGACCCGGTGCTTGAAGAACTGGTGCATGGCGCGCTGTCGGACAACCTGGACCTGCGCGTGGCTGTCGCCCGTGTCAGCCAGGCCCGTGCCGTGTTCGTCGAGAGCCGCTTCGACCAGGCGCCACACGTTACCGCTGGCGGCAGCTACGACCGCCGCAAGCAACCCGATCCGCAGCTGGGTGGGCAGCGGGTGTTCAGTGAAAGCTACCAGCTCGGCTTCGATGCGGGCTGGGAGCTGGATCTGTTCGGCCGCAAGCGCCGTGCTGCAGAGGCCGCGCGTGCCGACCTGGACGCCGAGCAGGCCAACCTTGCCGACGCGCAGGTGCTGATCGCTGCCGAAGTGGCACGCAACTACTTCGAGTTGCGTGGCACCCAGAAGCGCATCGCGGTGGCCCAGCGCACCCTGGTCAACCTGCGCGATACGCAGCGGCTGACCGAGGCGCGCTGGGAACTGGGTGCCGGCAGCGAACTGGACGTGCAGAGCAGCCGCGCACGGTTGAAGGCCATCGAGGCCGACATCCCGCTGCTGGAAGTGGCCGAGACGCAGTCGCGCAACCGGTTGGCTGTCCTGCTTGGTCAGCGTCCGGAGGTGCTGACCGCCATGCTGGCACCGCACGAAGTGCCGGCGTTTGCCAAGGCACTGCCGCTGGGTGATACCCGTGAACTGCTGCGCCAGCGTGCCGACGTGCGCGTGGCCGAGCGTCGCCTGGCTGCCGCCACCGCGCGTGTCGGCGTGGCCACGGCCGATCTGTTCCCGCGGTTGTCGCTGTCCGGTTTCGTCGGCTTCCTCGGCGGCGATGCCAGTGGCCTGGTCAACGGCAACAACAAGGCCTGGTCGCTGACCCCGTCGTTGAGCTGGGCGGCATTCGACTTCGGTACGGTCAAGGCACGCCTGCGTGCCAGCAAGGCCGAGGCCGAGGGCGTGGCCGCGCAGTACGAACAGGCGGTGCTGCTGGCGCTGGAGGACACCGAGAACGCGTTGACCCGCTACTCCAAGCAGCAGGCGCGGTTGGCCATCGTTGTCGAGCAGGCGCAGGCGGCACGGCGTGCCGAATCGCTGGCGCAGATCCGCTACCGCGAAGGGTCGGAGGACTTCCTGACCCTGCTGGACGCGCAGCGCACGCAGCTGGTGGCCGATGATGCACTGGCGGCCGCCGAATCAGAGGTCAATGTCAGTGTCGTGGGTGTGTACAAGGCACTCGGTGGCTGGGGCCAGTCACCGCAGGCGCCGAGCGTGGCGCAGGCGCGCTGATCGACAGGGGACGGAAGCATCTGCTTCCGTCCCTTTTTTTCATCATGGCCAGTGGTTGGCCGGAGCATCGTGATCACGCATGCGCACGATGCAGAATCGATGACCGGTGGGCGCTTCCATCACCCACCAGCGTTTGACGAAACCGACCCGGCGGGCACCGAGTTTTTCCAGCCTTTCGGCTTCGGCGTCGATGTCGTCGCTTTCGATATCCAGATGCACCCGCGACGGGTGATCGACCCGCTGCACTTCCACGTTCAATCCCGCCGGCGCGCCCATCAGATCGGCATACTCTGCGTCGCCTTCAGCACGGGCGGGCTCGGCCTGCAGGCCCAGCGCTGCGGCCCAGAAGCGCGCGCTGTCTGCGGCGGGTGTGTCCTGGCAATCGATGATGAACCCGGCCAGTCGGCTGCGATGGGTCATGCGTTGTCTCCGCTCAACGAGGATGCTGGCAGGGTAGCGCGTGGGCCGCCGTGGACGTTCTCGCCGCTGTGACGTTTCTGACTCTGCCGGAAGTGCCGCCCGCCGTGTAACTAGTGGGGAAAAACCACGGGAGCACAGGACATGGGCGAACAGAAGCAATCGGCGCAACGGACGCTGCTCGGTGATCCCGGCCTGCCAGGGGCCGGGCTGTCGGTCGGCGTGGTGGTGTTATTGGTACTGGCAGCGATGGCCGCGGTGATCGGCTTCGTGCGCCTGCCCGATTCAATGCTGGGTGTTGGCCTTGTCGGCATTGCGGTGTTCCTTGCCGTCGGCGCACGCATCTGCCAGGCGCGCGACCAGCATCAGGCGTTGTACCGCCTGCTGGGCAAGCGACCGTCGCCGTAGCGAGGGTCGCTGCATTGTTCAGTGCTTCGGCCAGTCCAGCTCAACGACCAGCGGGAAGTGGTCGGAGGGCAGTACGCCGTCGATGCGGCGGTCATCGGTCAGGAAGCTGCGCGCGTGGAAGCCACGTACCAGCACCCAGTCCAGCTCGGCGGTCGCCGTTCCTGTGAAGTTGTGGAAGGTCAGGCGCGGACCCTGCGGCGACTTGACCTGGCGACGGGTGTCCTGAAGCACCCGGGTGAAGGCCTGATAGGTGCCGCCGCCGGGCTCGCTGTTGAAATCACCGGTCAGTACCACCGGCAGGTCGGAAGGCAGCGCGGCCACGCGCGTGGCAATCAGTTCGGCTCCCTTGATCCGGCGCGGCTCGTCCTCGTCGCGGTAGGGCAGGTGGGTGTTCATGAAGTAGAAGCGACGGCCATCATCCAGGCGGCGGAACACGGCCCAGGTGACCATGCGCGGGAACAGGTTGCCCCAGCTGATGCTGCCTGCGACCTCGGGCGTATCGGACAGCCAGAAATTGCCTGACTCTTCCACCGCCAGCACCTTGCTGTCGTAGAACACGCCCATGTGTTCGTCGCCACTGCCACCGCGGCGGCCTTCGCCGAACCAGCGATAGTCGGGCAGATGTTCGGCCAGGTAATTGGCCTGCTCCAGCACCAGCTCCTGGGTGCCGATCACCGCCGGATGCGCCTGCTGGATCACCTTGACCATGGCATCGCGGCGGTCTTCCCAGCGCTTGCCAGGGTCGGTGTCGGCAGGGGTGCGTACGTTGAAGGACATCACCTTCAACGGCGCGGGCGATGCTGCCCAGGTGACGGCGGGCAGAGCAAAAGCCAGGAGTGCGCAGAGCGCGGACGTGCGGAAGCGAGACAACATCGTGGAATCCCTCCATTCCATGAAAGCGGTTTCATGGAGAATGCCATGGAAGGCAAGGGCAGCGGTATGCCGGGATGGGCGGCTGCAAGGGCCGGGCGGACGGCGTGCGACCGCCCGGCAGATGCCACTGGGCGATCAGGGGTCGTACATCATCCCGTTCTCGTCGCGGTTGTAGTGGTCGCTGGCCACGCGGGTGCCATCGTCATAGACCACGTACAGCGTGCAACGCTGGTGGATGCCGAAGCCGGCACGGAAGGGCACGCACTCTTCCTGCAGGCCGACCTCTTCGGCGGCATTTGCCGGTGCCGAAGGCACCAGCGCGGCAAGCGCCAGCACGGCACCGAATGAACACGCGAACAGTTTCTTGTGCAGCATCATCGAACACGCTCCTTGTTGTCGTGGGTGCTACCAGACTCCATTGATGCAATGACTGCCGACCGCCGCTGGCAACAGCGTGCCGGCGCCGCACCTGCAGCAGAACACAGGCGCGGTCCTGTGTAGCACGCAGCCTGCGTCGGCAGGAAGTGCCTGTCCTCTCAGCGACCGGCCAACGCATCCAGCAGGGTGCGCGCAGCCAGCTTGCCCAGCGCATTGCCCGCCAGCGGGCTGTCGCCGGTCAACAGCAGGCGGTCCTGCATCACGCTGCCATCGATGCCCTCGTTGACGATCTGCACGCCCTGCTGGGCCAGGCGCTCACCGAAGAACCACGGCAGTTGACCAGGCATGTAGCCGATATCCGGGGTCTGCCGGTCCATCGCATCGGGGAAGGCGCAGATCCGATGACCGCGGAACAATGAACCGCCACCGGCTTCATCCACGCCAGCCGCCAGCAGCGCGGCAGGGCCGTGACAGAGGGTGATGATGTGACGTTGATTGTCCACCGCCCACTGCAGGGTGGCCTTCACCGCGCGGCTTTCCGGCAGGCCGATCAACGCGCCGTGACCACCGGGAATGAACACCGCGGCGTAGTCCGAACCGGCATCGAGTGCCCTCGCCACGTCGTCCAGGTGCAGAGGCTGGCGGAAGCGGGGTTCGTAGCGTTCGTACAGGCCGCCGATCTCGCGGTCTTCGCGTGGGAACGCCCACCATTCAAACTTCACCGGGTTGCCCGACAGCGTCGCCACGTCGATGTCGAAACCGGCCTTGTGCAGGTGATACATCGGCAGCAGCGTCTCCACCGGATGGTTGCCGGTCGAGAACAGGTGGCCGTTGGCGGTCGGCAGATAACGTTCGTCGGCGGCGATCATCAGCACTTTCCAGCGTCCGTCACGGCGGGCATCGGGATAGTCCGCGCCGGACAGATCGGTGGTTGCCGAAGTGAACTGGGACAGCGAGTACGGCGACGGGAAAAACGCATCGCGCTCGGCCGGATCTGGGCTGGGCTGACGGCTGGGTTCTGACGTGTTCATGCGGACCTCCTGCGGAAGAGAGTGGTCACCTTAGCCAGAGCGATGCGTACGCACGATGAGGGATTTCCCCCAATGCGATCAGGCAGGGTGCGCTTGCTGAACCCGCTGGTAGGCGTCGTCCAGCATTGCCAGGAAAGCCTGTCGCTGCGCGGCATCAAGCACCACCGCGCGTTCGAACGCATCCACGCTCGCACTCCAGTCCGCCAGTGTGTCGTCGTTGTAGAGGGCCTGATGCCGTTCCCATGCTCCGCCTGCCTTCAGGTACAGCCACTTGTCGAACAGGTGCAGCGGGCTGCCGTTGTCCAGTTGCAGGGGGCGGGTGGTCCTGGTGTGGGCCAGCACGCTGCGCAGCGCAGGTGAATCGTGAAGCTGGCCTGCCCAGACGTGGTTGCCAAGATGTTGCTCGGCAAAGCGCAGGATCGCCTGGTGATCATCCTCCAGCCCGGCCTCGTAGAGTGCCTGCGGCACCCGCAGGTGCCGGCGATCGAACAGCCACTTCAGTATCAGCGTTGCCGCCTGCGGGGTGGTGTTGTGTTCATTGCCAGGGTCGAAATCATGATGGCCGATGAACTCGCGGTCCTCATGCAGATTGAGCTGGATGGTGTCCACGCGCTGCCTGCGCTTGCAGAACCAGAGCTTGATGTCGACGTCCCCGGTAAGCGGCTTTTCAAAGTAGGCGGTGTCGCCGAATTCTTCCAACCGGCCGTTGAAGTACGCCAGGCAGTCCTGCAGTGTGGCTGATGGCTGCACGTATCCGTCCCAGAAGCCTTCGGGCTTTGGCGGATTGCCCTTGGGCCGGCGACTGAACAGGGTGGCGGACTTGAAGTGGCTCAGCAGGCTGCCACGCGCTCCGACGGTGGGCGGATAGAAGCGATCGTTGATGATGTCGAAGGCAAAGTAGAACTCCATGTCGTGGAGCTTGTCCTTGACCGATTTCTGCCCCTGGTTCGCGCTGATCGTGGTCGGGGGCTTGCCGATGCCGTGCTGCGCGAACCATGCCTGCAGATGAGCATCCGAGCCCTTGCTGCCGAGCAGCTCGACCAGTGTTGAGATATGCATTCCATTGCCTCGTTGTCGGTGGCCCGGACGGGAAAGCGCGGGCCATGGTTGCTGTAAGTCGTGCGCTACTTCGCCGGCAGAGGATGAGCCTCCATGTCCTCATGCAGGATGCGGCGAAGTTCGACGATGGCCGGCGTGGCTTCCTGCACGCTGTGACCGGACACGATCACCTTTTCCGAGACGGCCTTCGGCAGATGCGAGCTCCAGTAGGGAACCAGTCCATCGTCGGTCTTTTCAAGCGGGCCTTCGGCCTGGGTCCGCGCGATGATCGAGTGGTAACGCACCTTCGGCGATATCGGCAGATCGGCCACGGCCTTGACGAAGGCATCGTCCTTGTCCAGGTTCTGGATGCTGTTCATCTGGTAGCCGTGCTTGTCGTCGTTGCGCTCGACCTTGCCGTCGTTTGCCAATGTCGCGACATCCTCCAGCACCGTCAGCGGCAGGCGCACGAAGCGGCCGAGCCAGCGTCCCAGGCGCGTGCCGGCAACATCGGTGCCGCGATGGGGGGTAGCGATGAACACCACCCGTGAGATTTCCGGTTCCGGCTGGAATGTGAGCACTGGCGCGCCCTTCGTACGCAGCAGTTCGCGCTGCGCCGGAGTCATCTGCGCAGTCGCCAGCAGGGTGTCGACCAGATGGTCGCCGGAGGAGGACACCATCAGCCGCGAAATCACCCCGCCCATGCTGTGCGCGACCACCACCATGTCGCGCGATGCCAGCGCCTTGCCGGTTGGGTCGAAGTGCTGCAGTGCCTCGTGCAGGATCCGCCGGATCTCATCGTGGCTGAGGGCGATCGGCATGTTGGTCGGGTAGTAGAACTGCCAGATCTGGAAGTCGCCGCGGATCTCATCGTCACGCATCAGCTCGTTGGCTACGTTGACCCACGCCTCCGGACTGCTGGCCAGGCCATGGATCATCAGCAGCACGCGGCGGTCTGGATCGTACGGCTGCATCATGAAAAGATGCGGCTTGTCGATGCCGCCCTTGCCGCCGAACAGCGTACGCAGCGATTGCCGGCTGAAGTTGGAGCGGGCCAGCCACAGCGCGTAACCGGCGGTGAAGTTCGCCGCCAGTGGCACCTGTTCGCCGTGCAGTTCCACCACCGCTACCTGGTAGGGGTCGTGGATCTCCAGTTCCGGCTCGTCGTCGTGCAGCACTTCCCACAGGTTGTTGCCGGAAAAACGCAGCAGCACGGTCATCGACGGCGACGGCATCTCGCTCCAGTCGCGCTCGGCCGTCGTTGCGTTACCAGCGGCGGCGGCCGCCAGGCCGGTGCTGGCCGGGTCTGCCATCACCGCCACCAGTTCGGCGCCGAAGCCATCGCGGCGATGCACGCTGCGCAGGGTGCCGGTGAAGGACATCGATGCGGCCGGTACCAGTTCCAGCGGCTCGCGGGTGTCCGCTGCCGGGCCATCGTCGGCAGGCGCCAGTACGAAGGTCCAGCATCCCAGCTGGAACCGCCCGTTGTCGTTGCGCACCTGCTTGCTCGAATAGGCTTCGAACAGCAGCACGGCTGACTCCTGCACGGCCAGGTTGTAGTAGTCGCGCACCTGGGTCTGGCGGTCTTCGAAACCACGCTGGTTGGCGGTGCGTTCGGTGAAGAACAGATATGCATAGGATTGCCGCGCGATCTGCATCCACGCATCCAGGCGCGGCTGGAAGGTCGGGTCAGGCGGGGCGGTCGCGGCCTTGCTGCGGGCCACCGACGCCGACTCGCGCTTCGGCGCCGGCATCGTCATCGCGTACTGCACCCACAGTTCGGCCAGCGCCGAGCGCTTGTCTTCCTCGCGGACGACGATGCTGCCCTCCATCGCCTCGATGCAGGGCAGGCCGGGCTTGGCACAGGCGCCCTCGTCCAGGCCGGCCACGCGCAGGGTCTCCATGGTGGCCGCGCTGAGCTTGCCGCTGGTGAGAATGTCACCGCGCTTGAGCGCGATGTACTGGCCTGGCGTGACCGTGCCCACCTGCACCGATGGGCCGAACTGGCGCAGCGTCGCGCACCCGCTCAGGGCGAGCAGGGCAACGAGGACGAAGGTGGTGCGGATGACGCCGATGCCTGTTCTTTCCATGTGAACTCCCTGCGCTGGCGCCACTCTAGCGGCAGGCGTGTCAACGCGGAAGCAGGCCTGCGGCAGCGCCGGACCGTGCCCGGCGAACCCCGCCTGTCAGCCGGTCTCCCCGCAGATCATCCTTCGATCAGGCAGGTCACCGCAGCCGAATAACCTTCGTAGTCGTCACCGGCACCCACATGCAGCGTGTGCGTGGCATCAATCTTCTTGAGGTAGGAAGGCGCTTCGGTCTCGGCCGCGTCGTTGACCGTCGTCACTCCCCAGGATCGGGCCAAACGCTGGTGATCGACGCCCTGCAGATACACATGCAGGCTCTTGTAGGGCTTGGAAATGCTCACATCCGCGCTGGCTACGGTGCCTCCGAACAGCGCCACCGGCTTGCCCTTGGGCTCGAACACGCTGCCGGGGTCGCGGCTCAGGCCGGCGGCATGGAATGCCTGCTCCACCTGCGCTTCAGTGAAATCGGAACCCGCCTTGCAGGCCAGCAGAGTTTCCAGCGCGGTGGTGCTGGTTGCCGGAGGTGCGGCAACAGCGGCGGTTGTCAAGGGCAGGCCCAGCATCAGGGCGATAAGCGGCTTGTTCATTGCAGATCCTTCTGTATGTCGCGGAGCAGCGGAGGCGCCGGCACCAAGTCCGGGAAGACAGGCTGAAGTGTGGGGCAGGGCAGCGTTGTCGGCTAGGCCCCCTCGCTGGGCTGCCAAGGGATTCCCCGATCAAGGGCATCCAAGGCCAGTTGCGCCCACTGGCGGACCTCTTCCAACGGATGCTGCAGCTCAGCCCGCAGGGTCGGGCTGACCGTGCTGTCGCCTGATTCGCCGAGCAGTTCCAGCAGCTTTCCGCGCGAGTAACCATCATCCACGGCCGGCAGCCGGGCAAGCAGATGCGGCACCGCAATGGCCACGGCCGGGCGAAGACCCCAATAGGCGTCTTCGAAGGTTGCCGGATCATGATCCAGGATCTGGTCGAGCCAGGAGACAACGTCGATTCTGTCGAGATCCATGGCAGCCCCTCCCGTAGCCAGGGATTACACCATCTGCACGCCAGAGTCGTCGGTTTCCACTGTGATCATTTCCACCAGTGCCCATAGGCCGGTGAACAGCACGCCGATCAAGAGCCAGCCCAACAACAGCGTGATCAGTAGTTGGCAGACCGCGCGTCCGTGGTAACCAGCATAGAAGTTGTGCACGCCGAAAATGCCCAGGAACAAGGCGAGCAGGATGTAGATGGCACGGTTCCTGGCGATAGGCGCGGATTGCGATACCGGTGCCGCATAGACAGCGTCGATTGGCTGCTGAGTGGCCGGTGGGGCAGCTGCATCGCAGGTCGGGCAGATCGCCGTATCGCTGCGTGCCTTGCAGTTGCATTCGGAGCTGTTCATCAACGCCACGGTGCTTCTCCTTGTCGAGGCAGCGGTTCTGGACCTGATGCGGCCAACAAAAAAGCCAGACCCCAATCGACGGGAGATCTGGCTTTTCGTGCCCCGAAGGGCGGTACAAATGGTGGAGGTGGGCGGAATTGAACCGCCGTCCGAAGGCACTCCATCCCCAGCACTACATGCTTAGCTCACCGTTGAATCTCATCCCCGAGCAGCACGGTGTGCAAAGCGCACCCGGGAACCAGCCTGTTGTGTTCTTGTGCCGGACTGACAGGCAGCCGCCCAGCGCGATTCCATGATAATGACTCTACGCTGCGAGCATGGACACAAGCAGTTTCGAGGCTCCGCCTAAGTCGGCAGAAGGTCACGCACCGCAGTTTTTAGGCTGCGAGAGCGACCGGAGCGTAGTTGTCGTCGTTGGCAACTAGAGTTTTGCAGCTGGATTTACGAGGAAAGCTACCCCCTCGGCATGCGCCAGGCGACTTCACAACCCCCGTCGAAACCAATGCACCCCCGGTTTCTTCAAGTATTGCAAGGCTTCTGGGGTCAATGCTGGCAAAAAGCTGGCACTGACCCTGCCCAACGAAACGGATAGTACGGCAATCTTCCTGAACAGTCACGCGGCAACAGGCCTTCGTTCATCTCCACTTGCTGAACGTTCGCAGCCTATGCGACGCTCTTCCCGGACGCTCAGGGGGCAAGGAGCCGCGGCATGTCTGTCACACAGCTGTTGGGACCAAACAGTTACCTATCCTATCTCGATGAGGCAGCTGACGGCCGTGACGCCAATACACACAGGGCGAGGGTAGAGTTCGAGCCAGGCTCGCCAGTCGATGCCTATGTGAAGGTCTACCACGAGGATGACGCTCCTAAGGGCCTGGTCAACGAATTGATCGGCTACGTCTTGGCGAAGCACGCCGCGATCGACGTGCCCGCGCGATCCGCAGTGATATTGCTGTCGGCGACGCAAGCGGGCTACTTGCCAGCTGGGTTCAGGCCCATGAAGGAAGCGGAAGGCCGCGTCGTAGCGTGGTGCGTCGAGGATGTCGGCGGTGGCACTCCAAAGCAAACGTTTCGATGGAAAGAACAGCACGGTCTTCAGGCGCTCCGCGACGATCTGAAGAAGTGGCAAAAGCTCGTTGATGTCGTTGCCTTAGATGCGTGGGTACTCAACGAGGATCGAAATCTCGGAAACTTGGTCCGCATGGCGCCTGGGAAATATGCTGTGATCGACCATGGTCGGGTCTGTACGGGAAACGCTTGGGCCGTCCCACTCGACAGGTCTCGAGTGCATCACACAAATATGCTGGCTCTCATTGCGTGGAACTCTGAGAACGTTGAGCATGCCCCACTTAAGGTCAGATCCGGGGTTCTCAGTGCATTTGAGGCCCATGCGGATGTTCTCGCCAAGGCAGATCTCGACCTATCAGAGTGGCTGCCGCTTCTCGTGGAGGGGCTCGAGGAGCAAGATGTGAAGGACTTTTTGGAGGAGCGAGCTACATTCGTTCCGAAACACTACAAGACAGCATTTCAGGTGCTGCTATGAATCTGACAAGTCTACTCAGCAAGGCCACCCAACCTAATTGCCAGGCTGTTGAAGGCATCTGGCAGAACATTCGCTGGCGGCCAGATGCAGCCACGGGCGAAGTGCTGAACCTGGGCGTCCGGGTCAAGCTCGCTAATGGCCAGAGCGTTGTGCGCCTGATTGAGTCATTTGACCGGGTCAAGTGTCTGTATGACGCAAGCGTGGCAAGTGACGCGCAGTTCCTTGTGAGGGTCGTTGGCGACGCACTCGCTGAAGGTTTCGAAATACCTGCGACCGGCGTCTTTCTCAGTGAGGAAAAGTATGCCTCCGGCACTGACGTCTGCACAGTTGTCGATGATCTCTTTGTTCGCACCGTTCCCTTGGCGCGTCCACGCGCAGATGCGGAGCGTGTAGTTTCGGGTCTTAGGACTGAGCCGACAGACGCCATTCGCAACATTGTTTTTGACGAGCTTCGGCGGATCTCTGGGCTGCGCGCTGAGTCCATTATTCGAGGGGGAAATCAGTTTGAAGTGCGGGAACCTGGGAAGACTCACTATCTAGACATTCCTTTGCAGTCCAATAGGGCCCTTGGGACCATCGTATCGGCAAGGTTTGCCAAGAAGAAGGACGCCGAGCTCAGATTGCTTCGCGCTGACAATGACCTGCAGATTGCGAGACGGGTCTACCAAGGGGATCGCATGTTGATGTACGTGGTTCGGCACGACTCGGGTGCAGCGGCGGCCGAAAGGTTTGATGAACTCCTGGATGATTTCTCTTGGAAGTTCAACAAGGTGGGTGTGGAAATGAAGAGTTATTCTGATCCACTTCTTGTAGCGGAAGATGTTGTGGCGGATATGCTTGTCGCCTGACCATCAGCGGATGGATTCAATGGAGGCAGCCAGATTGCCGTTGCTTTTGAGCCGGCGTCCGGGACGATCGATGGAATCCAGCGGCCGTACTTCTTCGCCGTGATTGTCCAGTCGCGGTGGCCCATCTGCCGCGCAACCCACATGACGTTCTCGCCGGCGCTGAGTGCCTGGGAGGCGAAGGTGTGGCGCATCTGATAAGGGTACCGGTACCGGACGCCGGCCTTGCGCAGCGCGCGCTGCCATTCGCCGGCGCGGATGCTCTGATCCGACCCCCACCGTGCGTTGGTCCTGGGATCGTGGAAGACGAACTCGCCGGCGGTAGCCGTATGGGCGCGCTGGGCCTTCAGGGCATCGATCGCCGGCTGCAGCAGTTGCACCTCGCGCACGCCGGACTCTGTCTTAGGTGCCTTCATCTTGCCCATGACCCATGCGCGCCGGATCTTGACGGTGCCCTTGCGCCAATCGATGTCCGACCAGCAGAGACCAATCATCTCCGAGGTCCGCAGGCCCGTGGCGAAGTTGAACTGGCAGTAGTTGCGCACCTGGTCGTCGCGACAGGCGGCGAGGATCGCCCGGACTTCCTCAGGCGTGAAGGGGTCTACCTCTTCACGAGCGTTGGCCTTGGCGCGCCGTTTCACCCTGAACCCATCGAGCGGGTTGTTCGGGATCAGGTCGTCGGCCACCGCCTCATCGAGGGCGCCGCGGAGCGGGCCCAGGACGTTGTTGATGCGCTTGGCCGACGTCGCCTCGTCGAACGTGGCCACCAGCTCCTTCAGGGCAATGCGGTCGAAGTCTCGAAGTGCGATTGCACCACAACGCGGCACCAGGATGTTCTCAACGATGCGCCGGTACCCGATCAGGCTGCTGTGCTCGAGCTCGGGCTCCTTCAGCGCCAGCCATCGCGTCAGCACCTGTTCCAGGGTGTCTAGGGCAGCAGGGCGGACCGCCACCTGACGGGCCCGCTTGCTGGTGGGGAAATGCGTTGCATAGTCGAACGAGCCCTTCTCGATCTCGATCTTGATCTGGCCGAGCAGGTTTTCGCAGTACCGCAGGTGCCGTGCGGTCGGGGCCAGCTTCAGCCGCTCACGGCAGCGTTTGCCACGATAGTGGAAGGCTATCTCGATGCTGCTTTGTGAAACTGGCCGGACGCCACTTTGCCTTGGACTACCCACTCTTCGTACCCCTCAAGATCGATCAGATTTCTTCCATCTGGCGCCTTGTAGAACACAGCGCCCTCCAGCCAATCGCCGCGCTTGATCTTCGAGTTGATCGCGTCGACCGTGTAGCCGGTCAGTGCCTCGAACTGCTTGAGCGTGACGAATCGGACCGGGCGCAGGTTCGCGGGGGATGCGGCCCTCGACAATCCTCGCGCTGAGGGGGCGTGGCTACTCATGGGGCACCGCCTGCAGGCTCCAGAGGACCGACGGGCGTTCGTCGGGACCGTGGAAGGGCGCACGCTGCACCCGGCCCGTCTTGGCCAGCTGGTGCAGGTAGCTGCTGACCCGGTTCGAAGGCAGCTGCAGCTCGGCGGCCAGCTCGGCGGCCAGCTCGCCGGCCAGGCCCGGCCCCTCCTGCAGCAGCTGCAGGATCCGGGTGGAAGTGCCGTCGGCAGTGCCTGTGTCAGCCATGGTCTGCCTCCCGCGGCAGCAGCTTCTGTTGTTGCACGTGCTCGATCACCGTCTGGCCGCTGGACAGCAGGATGTGCGACAGGAATGCGGCCTCGAACGTCAGCATTCCGATCTCGATTGCGGTAACTTGGCCTTTAACCCAGTCACGCAGGATCGAGTAGACGGCGATGCCGCCGATCTTCAGGGCCTTGGCCTCGTGGTCGGCCCGCGTTGCGCGGATCCGGGGGCCGTAGGGGTGCTCCCGCAGCCACGCGGCGGCGTAGCCGCGGGCGCTGGCCTTGAGCTGCACCTGCCGCCCGCGGTGCTCGAACTGGATGAACAGCTCGCCGGTCTCGTAGTCTTCACCCGTGGCGAAGCGCTGGCAGCCGAAGCTGCGCAGCATCTTCTGGATGTCATTGATCGCATTGTTGCCGCTGGTGGCGTTCTCGTAGGGGAGGCTCATTTGCCCCCCGCCCGTGCAGCGCTCCAGATTGAGCGTACGATCACCGCTCGTGCCCCTATAGGTGGACAACGATGTACGTGGAGGTCTACCGATACAACGGCATGCTTGCCCGCATTGGCGGCTTTCATGGCTGGCGCTGGCGTCTGAAGACCATGGAGGGCCTGATAGTCATCGACGCGCGTGAGACCTTCCCGGATCGCCGGTCCTGTCTGGAGTTGGTATCGCTTCTGATAGACGGTTTTAGGGGCCCAATTGTTGATGCTGAGACCAACAAAGTGTTGAGTCAGGCCGGGGGGCAGTGGGTCGATGGTGATGAATTCATTCCGTTCGGCCCTAGCTAGATCCAGTTCCGGTGAGTGGAGCCTCGTGTTCATCCGAAGGGTCCTGTGAAGGCACTTTGAGTCTTCGACGGCTGGTTGGGTACTGATCGTCATGGTCAGCGCCTCTGGCCTACTGGCAACGTGGGAAGCCGTTGCGGCTCGGCAACTGCCGCTGTCAGGTTCCCCGTGTCGTGTGCCAGACGGATTGCGTCGAGCTCGACCTTCACCGCGCCGATGTAGGTGGTGGCCACGATGGTCGTGGCCTTGGCGCGCTCGATGACCTGGCCCATCTGTTCGGCGCTTAGGTCATCGTCGCCCAGGCGTTCGAGCATGGCGACCAGGTGGTCGCGGACATCACTGACCTTGTTCTTCATCTTCTTGCTCCTCGATTCGTCTCCTGACGCGGCGAGTGATTCGCGCCTTCAGGTGGACAAGTTCTTTCAGTTCCGGCGGGAACCGGTTGTGGTAGCTGTTGCGCCGCATGTTCTCGGCGAGGGTTACGGCCTCAAGGCGATCAGCAGTGATCTCTGCGGCTACCAGCGTCTTCAGGCCTGGCCGGAACACCACGATGTGTCCCTCCGGTACCGGGCCGTTTGCCGCCTCCCAGACCATCACGTGCACCGGGCGCCAGCGACTGACCGGGAACAGGGCTGGGTCGTCTGTGACCTTGCGCATCAGCACCTTCCGTTTCGGATCGACCTTCTCGGTCCCGATCGGCACGTAGTTGCGCGCCTCGCTCGCCGGTCGCCCCTTCTTGAACTGGGTTTCCCGCATCCGGCCGGCATACCAGCCAGGTCGGCGCAGACCCTTGTTCGCCGGCGTGGCCCCAGGCTTGATCCGTGAGGCGATCGATCCCGGTTCCTGCGTCCCGTTCCAGAGCGCGGCCAGCGGCTGGGTGTGGAAGTCCTCGGCCTTCTGCAGGCCCAGCGCCGCTGCGCGCCGGTAAACCGCGGCCTTGGGCCGCTCGAGGACGTACGCGATCAGGAAGGCGGGGAACCGCGGCCAGTTGAGCCGTAGCGTCTCGTCCTCGTCGGCTGTCCAGGGCCGGCGCGCGTTGGGGTGTGACTTGCGCGTCATGGTTCACGGGATCCAGTCCGTGCGCTTCGGTGCGTGGATCTGCTGCCGCGCGCGCTGCCGAACGGCTTCCTTCCGGAAGTACTCGCGGTGCTCGATCTTCTGGCCGCGGATACGGAAGCCCCAGCTGCAGGCGCGCGGCGGCAGGGTCAGCACCAGTGTCCAGGTGCCCTCGACCTGCAGGCCGTCGGCCAGCGCGATGCGATGCCAGCCTTCAGCGCGGCGGAATAGCAACTGGCCAGCGCCGTACCAGGTCGACGAATACGGTTCCTCGGTGATCGCCGACGGCACTGCATCCGGTACCGCCGGCAGCGGACCGTCGAAGGGCCTGTGTTCGAAGTAGCCTCCGCGCAGGATCAGGCTGAAGAACGACCAGGGATGATCATGGAAGACGACGCCGTGGTCGCTGCTGCGGATGTGGTGTAGCCGCAGGGCCAACCAGGGACGAGGCTGGCCACGGTCGTCAACGCCGGCGCGGCCGATGCGCAGCAGCCAGAAGCGGTCCATGTACGGCGTGCCGTCGGCGTTGACCAGGTGGAAGTAGGGCGTGCGGGCGCCGCGCTGGATCAGTGCTGCTGCGAAGCGCTCCAGCAGGCGCCGGCCCATCGTGCGCGGTGGCCCTTGCAGATCCATGTAGCTGCCACAGCGGCCGCACGATTCCATGTCCGGCCAGTCGCGCGCACAGCCGAACAGGGCGCACAGGAAGGCGCGCACGCGGCTCATGGGTGATCCCCCGTGAACATGGGGGTCAGGCCATTGGCAGCGGTCAGCGTGCCGGACTGGATTTGGCGCACGCGGCGCGCGCGCTCGGCGTGGCCACCACCGGCCGGCGCCCAGGTAGTGCGGTGGCGTGGCGCAATGCGGCGCAGGTGCCTTGCCAGCTCTGGGCTCGCCGCGCGCGCCTGAGCCAGCGCATGAGGCAGCAGCATCTTGAGAGGGAAACGGCCGGTGATCAGGGAAGTCGGGTGCACGGCAACCTCATGCGTAGGTGGTAAGGCGGAACTGCTCGCGGATCAGGTCGTGCAGCCGGCCGACCTCGGCGATCTGCAGGGCGAAGCGGGCGTCGATCTCGGCGCGCCGGCCGTCTTCGTCCCCGTGTTGCAGCTGCTCAACGGCGCCGTCCAGGAAGCGGAGCTTGCGAACGATCAGGTCGTCGCCGAGGACGAAGGACAGGTGGTCCTCCAGCACCAGGGCGAGCTTGGTGACCTGCTTGCCTGTCTCCAGGTGCAGGTCGACCTCGTCGCATCGCAGTTCGTGGTGCTGGCAGCGGACGATTGCGCCGCCTTCGACCGGGTCGCGCAGTTCGCATTCCTCGCCCAGGCTGAGGCCATCGGGCAGCGGCTCGCCGGCAACCCACCTGGTCAGGATCGCCCGCGGCGATACCTCGGCGTTCAGCGGCAGCGTCGGGAAGCTGCCGACCACGTTGCGCAGCTGGCTCATGGCGTTCTCGCCCGTCCTACGGCTGCTGGTATCGACAAACACGACACCGCGCTGGTGGTCCAGGTAGAGATCTGTGCGGGTGGGCCGGACGAAGGCGCGGGGCAACAGCTCGTGCAGCAGGTCGTCCTTGATGCGTTTCCGCTCGCGACCGCCGGGACGGCGCCCCTCCTGTTCCTCGATGTCCTGCAGCTTGAGCTCGAGCAGGTTGTTCACCACTGCGGGAGGCAGGATCTTCTCTTCGGTGCCGATGGTCATCCACATGCAGCGGCCGATCTCGTGCGACAGCTGCTCCTTCTCTTCGCGGCCGAACGGCGAAATGAAGCCGGCCGAGCACATTTCCAGCGGACCAACCGGCTTCAGTGCGTTCGCCTGCAGGCCGTCCTGCCAGTCGAACATCTGCAGCTGCGGATAGGTGAACATCGTGAGGTTGCGGAAGAACATCAGGTGTCTCCGGTCTGTTCAGAAGTGACGCTGCTGCCTTCGGGCAGCTCGGAAAGGCCCAGGGCGTAGAGCGCGTCGTCGATCGCGGCCTGTTCGGCTTCTGCGATGACGCTGTGCGTTCCAGCCACGCCCGGGATATGGACGTGGAAGAGCCTCATGGCTTGCAGGCCTCGGCGATGCGCTTGAACTTGCGGGCCCAGGTGGCCAGGTCCGGCTTCACCCCCGCGCTCCAGGCGATCTGGAAGATCGAGCCGAAACGGATCCGCAGCGCGCGCCACTGGTCCGGTGGTGCAACGCACACCGCGCGCTGGTAACGCTGCACGCGCGCTTCAGGGGTGATCGCCGGCGGCATACGGTCCAGGTCGTGCTGCACGATGGCGTCGACGCCATGGCCAAGCAGGTGCAGGTCGGCGGTCATTGGGTACCGCCTTGGGGCATCACGAAGCGGTAGCCGCGCAGGCGGATTGTCTCGATGGCGTGCTTGTGGCCAGCGGCAGTCAGCTTGCGCCGCAGGCGCGATACCAGCACCTGCAGGACGTTGGACTCCCGTGACGGCGGCTTGCTACCCGGGTACATCGCGGCATGCAGCGCCTCGACTTCCACCAGGCGATCAGGGGCCGCGACCAGAACCTGCATCACCACGGCCTCGGTGCGGCTGAGTTTGATGCTGCTGCCGGCGATCAGCAGACGCTGGCGCACGACGACGGCCATGGCGTCTTCGGCGCCCGGGCCCGCGGCCGCGGCGCAGCTGCTGCACAGGTCGGGGCCTACCCAGGAGCAACCGCCAGGGCAAGCCTGCTGCTCGGTGCAGCCGCAGACGCGGCAGCGGCGTTCGTTGGAGGTCATCAGTGCACCTCCACGAAAGCCAGGTCATAGATGACGCACCGCGCCCGGGCCACCACAGGGGAGGTGGTTTCTTTCGTCGACAGGGGGACGACGGTATTGGCCCGGGCGCAGGCGTCAGGGGAAACGGAATAGCTGCCGCTGGCCACGGCGTCGACGGCGTCGAGCGCAAGCTGCCAGCGGTACGAGGAGAAGTCGTTGGCCAGCGTCGCGGATACGCCGGCGGCGCAATTCGGCACGCGGCCGGTCTCGTTGTAGCCGTTGAGGACCGCCTGGGCGATCGTGGCCCGCAGGCCCCAGTCGTTCTCGGTAGCCAAGGTGTAGACCTCCAGCGCCGCGCAGATGCGCGGGCTGGTGATCACCAATGCAGCTGGTGCCCGGACGGCCTGGCCGGGTTCGTCTGTGGAAGGGGACGATGGGGAGAAGAAGGCGCCAAGGCCGGTGGCTCCGAGAGCCCCCAGTGCCAGGTACAGCGACGAAGACAGTGCAGACATGTGCTCAACCATCCGTGCTTGGGATGGCTAGCAACATAATGATAGTTTCTGGAACGGTCAAGCACTAAAATGATAGATAGACACGACCTGGTGCTAAGCAGCTGATTGATCAGGATTTAGTGGCCGGTGAATCCCATGACTTCGAGGGACAGGCCGGGCGTGATCCCGCCTCCTGCCGCAGTGCGCAGGTCATACATGGCGTCAGCAATTTGCTCCGCCCGAGCAGGGTCGCTTTGCATCGCGCAGGTCCAGAACACAGCGAGCTTCAGCAGCGCCGCATCCATTTCGGACTGCACGAGCTGCTGCTGGAAGCGTTCCTTGACGAGCTTGTTGGCGTGGTCACGCCATTGGGTCGGCAGATTGAAGGTAACGACGCGCGTATGGCGGTGTATGAACACATCCGCGCCTGTCTGCATCGTCTTGACGCCTGCGGCATTACCAAGAAAGTCGAGTATTCCCATGGCTGATCATGTCCCTGTGTCCTTGATCGGAACGGTCGCCGGCACCTGGGCGTAGCGGACTTCAGCATCTGCCACCCGCAGAATTGTCAGACGGCCCTCTGGTGGCACCGTGGCGAAGGCGTCCACCAAGCGTTCGATCTCCTCGTCCAAGAGGCTATCCAGCGCGATGTCCTGAACCAGGAGCTTCCAAGGCGTGATCTTGAAGGCGTCAGCGAGCTTGTCGACGGTCGAAGATGTTGGGTTCTTGGAGGCGCCGTCCGGGCTCAGTAGCCCCGACAGGAGAGTTTGCGCAACCCCGGCTTTGCGGCCGAGCTCTGCCTGAGAGAGGTTCAGGTGCTTCATCAATCGGCGCACATTGGCGGCGATGACATCAGCACTCGAGGGACGTTTAGCCATGGCTACCATGCTAGTGATGGCTGAACGCTCTTCGATGCTTGATTGCCTAGCATTAGAATGATAGGTTGAGGCCATGGACGCCGATACCCTCTTGCATCAAACCGTGGTGCGCCTGCGTACGCATGAAGGGAAGTACGCCGAGATCGCCCGGCAGAACCCGGACATCGGCTATTCGTGGCTGACAAAGCTGGCGCACGGGCAGATCACCAACCCGACGATCGCGAGCCTGCAGCAGCTGATCGAGGCGCTGAACGCCTTCGAAGGCCTGGAGCGGGGCGGCCTGGCCGAAGTGGTGGCGCAGGCGGATCCGGTTATGGAACTGCGCGCCGAACCGAGCGGCGACGTGGACGCCGGCCGCATCGTCCCGCTGGAGACAGCCTGATGGCCCGTCGACACCTCAGCAACCCTCGCGAAGGGGAGGGCCAAGGCCACGGCCGTGAGATCCGCGAGATCCGCGCGCTGCGCAACCAGGTCAGGGACCTGCAGCGCCAGGTCGACGACCTCAGCGCTTGGCGCGTCCAGCAGCACAAAGACTCCATGCGTATTGAGACGCAGGCGCCGGCGGCGGTCGGTTTCTGGGCGCGCCTCGCGGCGCTGTTCACCCGGAGGGCGCAATGAACAGCGGGCACCAGAAGCGCGGTCTGGCAAATCCACTGCCAGCCACAACGCCGACCGTCATGACCGCGGTGCTGAAGCGCATCGGGGCGCTGGAGCGCCGGGTGCGCGCGCTGGAGCAGCGGCAGCCGGTCTCTAGCGTTCCTGCTCAGAACCAGCGCGTTGCTGTTCCAACAGCCGCTCCGCTTCCGCCGCCTCCGCCAGCTCCTGTCGGCTCTGCTGCGCCTTCAGGATCTGACGCTCGATCTCCAACAGGCGAAGCACGGTCGCAGCGGCCACGCCGGTTGGGCCTTCGGGCGAGGTTTTGCCGCGCAGTGTTTGGATGGCGGCGCGAACTACCTCGAGCAGCATCTCTGTGTCGGGATGACTGCCAATGACGGCCAGCGTGAACCAGCTGTTCGCCTGCTTTTCAGCCTCCAACGCGGCGATTCGTTCGTCGTATTGGGCGAATCGGGCTTCCAGTTCGGATGGGGTCATGAGGAACGTCAATTGCTCGGGGGACGCCGATTCTGTCAGTAGTCGGCACAAGTTTCCTACGAATGCGGGCGCGCCACGATTATCGGGAGGTGCCGAGTGATGTCTGGCGATAGCAAACCGATGGCCGACAAACATGTCGGCGCATCGGACCTAGTGTTTACCGCCGGCCCGCGAGACCCAAGGCGACCAGGGCATTGGGCGCCGGTCTTCGACGATAGCTCTGGGGAAATCAGACCCCCGGATGAACCTGCTCGAAGAAGGCGCCATACCGCTGAAGAATTCGGGTCAGGGCATCTCGTCTCTGAACAGCCCAGTCTGGCGTACCGGCCTTCTCTACATGTCCAACAAGATCTTGGACCTGAGCCTTCAGCGCGGCCGGATTTGGATGAGTCGCGATGAGCGCATGGATCCACAGGTCCATGGCTGCCTTCTCACCATGGAGTACTTCCATGTCCTGAGCGACCGCCTCGAACTGGCCGCGGACGCGATGCTGGAAGCCGTCAAAGTCAATTGCAAGTTGCTGCAAATCTGCCATGGGTGTCTCCGGTTGGTGTTTGGGTTGGGTTGCACCCCCATTCTGCCAGCCGGAGGGCCCGCCCCTACTACCGAGGACTCCCATGCCCTGGATCGATGAAACCTGGCTGCAGGACGCGCTGGCGGCCCTGAAGGCCACGTGCGATGTCGACGCACACACCCGCAACGCGATGATTCAGTTCCTGCTGGACAACGGCTTCTGGGACCAGGAGAAGCTGAAGGACTGGACCAGCGCTGTTGCAAAGTTCAATAGCTGCCTCAACCCGAACAAGGCCGAGTTCTTCAAGATCGGCGAGCTGTGGGCGCTGATGCGCCGCTTCGGCCGCCACCAGCTTTTCCTGGCCATGGCCGCCGATCTCGGCTACGAGGTCCGGTTGATCCCCACCGAACACCGCCGGCAGGAGCTGATGCAGCAGTTGCTCGATGTCCAGGCACAGTGTGCAGCCGCCACGGAGCGCGTCGCCAGCCAGCTGGAACGCCTCAACACGCCCGCGCCGGAGCCGCGCCAAGGTGCCGTCCATGGACAGGGTCGCGCGCAGTTCTGCAGCCCCAACGAATGGAGCGCGCCTGGAAAGGCAAACGCCGTCGTCATGGTGGGCTGCCCGTAACGGGATAGGCCTGCGCAATGAGTAACGAAATCACGAAGCTCTGCTGGCCGCTACAGATGCCACCGCCCGCAAAGGCGGTGCTGATGGCGATCGCGTGGCATGCAGACGACTTCGGAATGGCCTTCCCGGGCTTCACCACGCTGATCGAGAAGACCTGCCTCAGCAAGACAGCGCTGCTGAGCGCGATCGCGTGGCTGGAAGACAATCAGGTCCTGACCATTCGCCGCGGCGGCAGCGACGCCGGCGGGACGAAGTACAGCAACCGTTACAGCCTCAACCTTGGCCGTCTGGACAAGAACGCATTCGCGTCGAAGCCGCGGCGCGCATCCAAACCGGTTCGCCAGACGGACCTGTCCGAGAGCGACGAAGGGGCCGACCAGTCCGCCAAACACACCGGTACGGATGCCGAACCGGTCCGCGACACGGACTGGTCAGGAGAGTCTGGAGGCGCCGACCGGTACGCGGGAAATACCGGTACGCAGGAAGGACCGGTACGTCTCGCGAACTCGACCGGTACGTCTCACGAACCTGACCGGTCCGTCTCGCGCACTCAACCGGTACGCGAGACGGACCCTAAAGGTCATGAAAGATCAGTAAAGGTCATTGAATCGTCAAACGCGCAGGCGCGCGACGACGAAGCGGTGATGCCGCAGCTCAGCGCCGACGAGGTCAACCGCGAGCTGATGGGCATCCCCCGTTTGCCGCCGGGCCTGGACCCGCAAGTCCTGGCCAGGTTCGTGCGGCACCGCCGCGTGCTGGGCAAGCCGATGTCGATCAGCAGCTGGTTGGAGCTGCAGCCGCGCTTCCGCCAGCTCACGGCCGACGGCCACGACCTCAACCGCTCCCTGCGCCAGACGATGGCTGCAGGCCTGGCACTGCCCGTAACACCGAAACCCGAGGGGACCGACCATGCCAACAATTCAGGCTCTGCTGCCGAACGAGTCCGACGTCGAGCAGAAGAAGACGAGCTCCGTGACGCCGCTGCAGAGGCAGATGCCGCCGCCGGCGCAACAGGCGCCCTTGACGGCCCGGGCTACGCGAACGCTGTGGGTGCGCATGGCTGAGATCTACGGGTACCGCTGGACCAGCGCCTACGGTGAGGATCCCAGTGGTGGCGCGGCGGCGACGTGGGCGAAGGGCCTTGCCGGGCTCACCGGTGAGCAGCTGGCCGCTGGCCTTGGGTCGAGCATTGCCTCGGCTGATCCGTGGCCACCGACCCTGCCGGAATTCCGTCTGCGCTGCCTCGGTGTGCCGAGCTTCGCCGCCGTTCGCAACGACACCGGCCGCCGGGACGGGTTCACGCGACTCGTGTGGCAGTATCTGGACGGCCACCGGTACCGCACCTCGAGCGCCGACAAGAGCGACCGCCTGCTGCGCGAGGCCTACGACCAGGCACGCGAATACGTGATGCGCGGCGGGAGGCTGCCGGAAGAGCCAGTAGCGGTGCTCGGCCAAGCCGCAGCGTCGCCGCCGGTACCGGCCAGTCCTGAAGCCCTGCGTCGTGCTGAGCGGGAGATAGCGGAGATCTTCGGCAAGGGATCCGCAGAGCCTGGCAACGACGACCATCCGCCGGCGACGGGCAAGATGGCTGCTGCAGGGCTGGACCGATGATCGACCCGGACCAGCTGCGCAACTACCACCGCCAGCAGGTGCTGTACGCCCTGCAACAAGGTGGTGAGCCGATGACAGCCTCGGAAGTGCATGAGGGCATGACCACCCTGGCCCTGGCCATGGGCCATCCCAGGGAGTGTGCAGCGATCACACCTGCGGCGGTGGCTGGCATCCTGCGCGGCATGCTCGGCGAGATCCTTGTCGTTCAGGGCGAGGATAGACAGAACCCAAGGTACGGCCGCGGGGAACCGACGTGGACTGCTACCGCGGGCCTGGCGCGCGTGGAGCGACCACTGGCACCGGGCACTCGAGCAGTCGGAGCTGGCGACCCTGCCGCGGCGCAGGCCCTGCCGGCGCAACGCCAGTTCCGGCAGATTACCGTCGACCAGCGGCTGGCATTCCTGCAGGCCGAGTGCAACATCCTGCTCGCCGATATCGCACGCGACTACACAGCGTTTGAGCAGCGCGTTCGCGTTCAGATCTCTGCGTTCGAACAGCGTGCTGCGCGACTGTTGAACCAGGGCGAGGACGCCGGCGCATGAGCAACCGCGGGTTGAGATACAGTCGTGTCGAGGACATGCCTGCAGGAATGCAGCAGCTGCTGCAGAAGGCGCGCGCTGTCGATACCAAGCCGGCGCCGGCGCTGCGCCCGGAAGAAGTGGCCGCGGCGCCGAAGCGATCGAAGTACGGCAACGTGGTCACGATGGTTGATGGGATCCGGTTCGACTCCAAGCGGGAGGCGCGCTACTTCGAACAGCTGAAACTGCGGCAGCAGGCCGGTGAGGTGCACTTCTGGTTGCGCCAGGTGCCGATGCACCTTCCCGGCGGTACGAAGTACGTCTTGGATTTCCTAGTGTTCTTGCGGACCGGTGATGTCGAGTTTGTCGACGTGAAAGGCAAGCAGACCAAGGAATTTCGGATCAAGAAGCGCGAGGTCGAGCACCACTACCCGATCAAGGTGCTCCTGGCATGAGCGGCTGGAGATCGAGCGGCAGCGCAGCCGGCACCCGCGTCGACCTCAGCGCGGTGTCCACCACCGCCCTGCTGCAGGAAATCGAGCGCCGGTGTTCGGCTGGCGGACCGCCCAAAGTTGATCGGCCGGCCAAGGAACGGCCGTTCGCGACAAAGGCGCTCTGGGCCCAGGACAAGGCCAACCAGGCACGCGCCAGGCTCGAAGAGCTCCGAGCGCAGTCGCTACCCGCGTGCGAGGCTGAGCTCGCCGCCCGTGCTGCTCAGGACTCGCAACTGGTCGCCGATGTCGTCAAGTACGACGGCATGGCCAAAGCGTTCACGAGGAAGGGGCAATGAAACCTGCAGAGCTGAAGGCGCAGTTCCCGACCGAGGCCGCACTATGCAGGTGCCTGATCGACTCCCTGACCGCGGCTGGCGGCTGGGAGATCTACCCCGAGACGGCTGGCTTCGACATCCTCGCGGTGTGGAAGGCGACCGGGCACCAGCTCGGCATCGAGGCGAAGCTGCAGCTCAACGCCAAGGTGGCCGATCAGATCCTACCGGCGCACTGGAGTAACAGCGACCAGCGGGGTCCGGACTTCAGGGCGGTGCTGGTGCCATGTACGACGGCAGCAAACTACGGCATTGCACGGATGCTCGATGCCCTGGGCGTGCAGGTCCTGGTGCCGGACAGCTGCACCACCCGGTGGAAGACAGAGCCCGGGCAGCAGATCCAGC
Organism: Stenotrophomonas sp. RIT309; assembly: GCF_000632045.1. NCBI lineage: Bacteria > Pseudomonadati > Pseudomonadota > Gammaproteobacteria > Lysobacterales > Lysobacteraceae > Stenotrophomonas > Stenotrophomonas sp. RIT309. Next base: position 148,314 of record NZ_JFYS01000041.1, on the reverse strand, counting down.
GCGAGGTGCAGCGGCATGGCCTGCACCAGCCCGCCCCGTGGGACCGCGCATCCGGTGATCTCCGCGAGTGGGGACCCACAGCATGGTTCGATTGGAACCCCACCGAGCGCTGTGAGCTGCCTGAGTTCGTGCCGCGGGTTGCCGCGGGTGTGCCGGCGCCGATCCAGCTGACACCCTGGAAGGTTGGCGCGCTGAAGGTGCTGGCCGACCTCGAACTCGATGGCTTCACGACTGCGAAGGGCGTCCGGGCCCATGGCGTGGATCCGCGCCGCTTCTGTGCGACCGACGGGTGGCTGAAGCAACTGGGCGAGGGGAGGTGGGCCCGCGGGACCCTCCCTGCATTCGATGAGCAGCACCCCGAGGCCTATTCGCAGGTGCTGGCCCAGGCGCGCGCCGCGCGCGCTGCAGTGGTGGCAAAGAAGATCCAGGAACAGGCGCCATGAACGAAGCTGCAGTCGGCACCAACGCACTCGCCGTCGCGCGCGAGCTCGAGGCGACGCTTCTCAAGGGGACGAAGATCCCCTCCTGTGCCAACTGCAACGGCAGGGCGAGGGTGTGCTGGCCTGGCCGCGAGTCGCAGCCCGTGCAGTTCCAGTGCCGGCACTGCGGGCCGCGGAGCGCAGTGTTCGACAGCGCCGCGCCTCTCGAGTGTGGTCGGTGCGGCACCGTCCCGGCTAGCCTGTTTCCCCGCGGTGCACAGATCCAGTGCTGCAGCTGCGGGGCATCCTCAGCCGTGTTCGTCGGCCCCGATCCCGCCGGTGCTCTCGCCGCTGCGTTGGACGCCTGGTGCCGGCGCGCACCCATCCTGCCGGTTCTGGACGATGGCACAGCACAGCGGCGCCGGGGCGCAGCGCCGGATGGATTCGATGACGAAGGCAAGGGAGACGTCCTGGAGCTGCTGTCCCGCCTGCTGGTCGGCGGGAGCTACCGTATGCCCGTTGAGGGCCGAAGCACCCTGGCGCCACTGGGCAGCAGCGACATCGCCGGCGCGGTCGGCTACATGCGTAACCCTCTGGAGAAGCACACAGCGCTCGCTGTAGTGACGCGGATGGGCCCCGCTGCGATCGCAAGGCTTTCCCTCGCAGCCTACCGTCAGGTGGCCAAGGACGTGCGCGCTATGCGGCCGCGGCCGTTGGATCTCGGAAAGCCTGCCGATCGCTGGCGCCTGCGCCTGGTGATCTACGACGCGGCGCATGAACTGGTGTGGCCCGAGCGGCGGCAGCCGTTCGCCGGTCTGGCCAAGTCCGCGAAGATGCGCAAGGGCAACTACATCAAAGCCCACAAATGCGCCAGCGCTGTCCTGCAGGAAGCTCTGCATGGAGGCAGGCGCGGGTTCCGGCATGCGATGTGGTGAACAAGAAAGACTGGTCAATCAGTGTTTGAGGGATAGATGAGGTGCGACGATCTTGGGAAGTACCAATGCAGCTTGAGATGCTGGAACCATGGCGTCTAAGTGTTCTTGGGCGAGCTTTGACTGATCGGATCCGGCAGTCCGGCTCCAAGCCGCATCCTTCGCTTCCGCCAGCATTTGAAAGGGGTTGCCCACCTCCTTCCTTAGCCTTTCTGCCGTCTTTTCTCCAAACAGCCATCGCGCCTCGGCCAGCAAGCGACGCATCTGGACAACGGCACTGCTATCGCCCTCCACGATTCGCTGCAAGGACTGACCAAGGTCGACGTATAGCTTGTAGCGCCTATCGAACAGATCAGCCTTCAGCTTGTTTCTTGCCGTCAGCCATTGACGTAGCGCGATGATTCCCACCGCAGCAGCGACCAGTATCTGCCCGATCGCAGTGAAGAGCTTGATCTGAAGATCGCTCATGCCCAGTACGGTCTCAACCATTGCAACACCCTCCCTGTATTGGCCCGGATTATCACATTTGTTAAGGTTTGTTAGGGGCTGATGGACAGACCCATGGCTGCGCCCATTGCTTGCGCCGAGAGGGGTAGATCGTTGAGCGGAAAGGACAAGTGGTACGAGTTTGGTGAAGCCCTGGCCATCACTGCGGGTCTGGTGACCGCAGCCGGTGCAATGTTCGCTGCTCCGGCTCGGTTGTTCCCGATTCCAGGACTGAACTACGTAGTAGCGATTGCCGTTGCCTTTCTGGCGTTGAGGATTTGCATTGGTGCGGGGTGGAGCCTAGGGGGAACATTCGCCCACCGGCGCACGGCGGCATTCGTGGCCATCGGCACTTCGGTTATCTACACGACGATGATCGGTGGCCTTGTCGTGGCGCTGGTCGAAGGCAGCCGCGGCGCCTGACAAACGTTCACCTACCTGACCTCACTTGTTCCTCATGAGGAGGATTTCTTCCTCATGAGGAACCTCAGTTGCCTCGGGAACCGAAAGTAGGTTTGAATTCCTACAGTGGGCGTTCTTGTGGGCGCCTCAATTCAAAGGCCGTTGATTGACCAGGACGTGGGAGTCCACTGGTCGATCAGCGGCCTTCTTGTTTGCGGGGTAGAGCAGTCCGGCAGCTCGCGTGGCTCATAACCACGAGGTCGGTGGTTCGAATCCACCTCCCGCTACCAAACGGCCGGTAGTCATGGCCACCACTCAAGCCAGCACATAGGCCGTCGTGAGACGCGCTGCTGGTGTCCGCGCGACCTTGCAACCGCGGTAGTGGTGGGCCATGCCGGCCTCCTTTCATTGGGGGAACCGCGGTGGGCATCAAAGAGCAGATCACTACGGACCTGGCGGTCGCGGGTTCGAAGATCGGGGCGGCAGCCAGCGTCACCGCAGCGACGTACTCGCCGGGCTACACCCTGAGCGACTGGGCCCTGATTGGCACGATCATCTTCACCATCGTCCAGACGTTCACCGTCATGGTGAAGAACTGGGGTGACTGGTCGGCCTGGTGGACGGCGCGCATGGGCAACGCCAGGCGTTTCTGGGCGTGGATCCGCGGCCGTGGCTGACACCAAGCTAAGCACCAAGCAGCGTGTGGGCTTCGCTGCCGCACCGCTGGCGCTGATCGGCGCGCTGGTGGCCGCCCTGGGCACGAATGATTCGGCCCACGAAGGGCGGCGCTACACGCCGTACTACGACTCGGCCGGCATCCTGACTGTCTGCGCCGGCATCACGGGCCCAGCGGTGGTGAAGGGCAAGCGCTACACCGATGGCGAGTGCACCAGGCTGGAAACGGTCTACGTGCGCACCATGCTCGGCCACATGGGGCAGTGCGTCCGCGGCGAGTTCGAATTCCACGAGATCAAGGCCTGGGGCCACTTCGCCTACAACATCGGCACACCGGCCTTCTGCGCCAGCACCGCGGCGAAGCGGCTCAACGCCGGCGAGCGCCAGCCTGCTTGCACCGAAATGTGGAAGTGGAGGTACGTCACCATCGGCGGCGAGAAACGTGACTGCGCGCTGCCGCAGTGGAGCTCGAAGTGCGGCGGAATCATCGATCGCAGGCAGTGGGAAATGGCCACCTGCCAGGGCCGCCTGCAGTGATCACCAGGTCGGCCGTCTCTGCCTGGTGGGCAGCCTGGAAGTGGGTTGCCATCCTGGCCGGCCTGCTGAGCCTGTCGCTGTGGCTCAACGTCAGGCAGTACGGCGATCGCCGTGAAGCTGCAGCTGCAGCACGGGCCGCCACCCTGGCGGACACGCTCGAGGTGACGGCGGGAATCGCGCGCCAGGCCCAGTCCGACAGTGCCCAGTTGCTGCAGCGGCTGGAGGGGATCGCCGAGCGCGGCGAGCGGACCAAAACGATCTATCGAGCAGCAGCTGCAGCGCAGCCGTTGCCAGCCAATTGCGCCCCTGGTCAGGCCCGGGTCGATGCCATCAACCAGGCCCTCGGGCCGACCAGCAGGACCGCGAAGTGACCCAGAAACCATCGACCGGGCGGATCGTCCACTACACCCTGAGCGATACCGACGCGCTCCGCATCAATGCGCGCCGTACCGATGGCCCGGCCATCCAGGAACGCCTGCTCGACAACACCTGGCCAGTCGGTGCCCAGGCACACATTGGTAACAAGGCCGCCGCCGGCGACGTGCTGCCCGCAATGGTTGTGGCGGTCCAGCCGAACGGCCAGATCAACGCCCAGGTCTTCCTGGATGGCAATGACGTGCTGTGGGTCACCAGCCGGGACGAGGCCAGCGAAGAATCCGGCAGCCACCCTGGTCGCTGGCACTGGCCGCAGCGCTGACGTCATGCAGCTGCGCCACGCTCTCGCGATCGCGGCACTGATGGTGCTGGCCGGCTGCGCACAGCACCTGCAGCGCGTGCCGGCCCAGTGCGACGCGATGTGCTTCCGCCCGTGTGTCGATGCAGGTGAAGACACCGGCGTGCGCGTGACTACAGATCCTGCCGCCGCTGACGCCTGGGACAACATCGGCGGGGACGTGGTCGGCCAGCTGGCCGACAAGCTCCGCACCTGCGACGCGCGGCGGAAGGCCTGCGAACAGTGCCTGCGCCGGCTCGACGCCAAGAACGTAATCCAGCTTTGAGCGCCATCCCGGCGCCATAGGAGAGCAGCATGTTGAACCAGCAAGCCGGTACGGCCCCACTGGCGGACCCGCAGACGCCGATCGAATCCGCCGTGAAGGACTTGGCGCGGACTCAGCAGGATCTGCACATCGCTGTCGAGCAGCTGGCGCGTCGCCTCGCGCCGGTACTGGCAGAGGCGAAGCCCGACGCGGCGGCGTCCACGGGGCGCGCCATCGGTGCGTCCCCTTTGCTCGAGCACCTGTTCCAGCAGCGGGACGCAGCGGCGGTGACCCTCGACATCATCAACGCGCTGCACGCCCAGCTGACCCTGTGAGCAGGACGCCCGCCAGCTTCAGCCTCACGGTCGTGCGCGGCGCCACCTGGGAGGACGACTTCACCTACACCAATCCGGATGGGAGCCCATTCGACCTGACCGGCTACCAGGCGCGGATGCAGGTGCGGACGCTGGCGGGCCAGTTCGGGTTGACCCAGGCGGACACTCTGGTCATGGAGCTCAGTACCGCGGTCGGTTCGCTGCTCATCGCTGATCCGCTCGACGGCGTGGTTTCGATCACCGTGGCCGCCAAAGCCACCGAGGTCCTGAATCCAGCCAACGAGCGCAAGGTGAAGCACTGCTACAGCCTGGAGCTGTTCAAGCCGGAAGGTGCGGATCCGGAATACGTGATCCCGCTGGTGGCCGGCAAGGTCACAGTCCAAGGCGAGATCACCCGCTGATGCCTGTTATCCGAGCCACTGAAGGCGCGGCGCGCGTGATCGTGGTTGAGCGCCGCGGCGCTGTCGCCATCCGGGATCCTCGCACCCCGATCGTCGCAGCAGCAAAGACCACCCAGGTCGAGGCGATCCAGGCCGATACACGAACGGTTGAGGTCGCAGCCCGCGGTGCCCAGGGCCCAGCAGGCCCGGCCGGCCGTGATGGAACCTCACCGGAAGCGACGTATCCGGTTGGTCAGCAGATCCATGGCCACCGCGTGGTCCGTCTGGACAGCGGCAGGGCCTACCACCCGGACACGGCAGTGCTGGAGCACGCCCAGGCATGCGTCGGCATCGCCTTGCAGTCAGCGAACACCGGTGACGTCACGGTGCGCCTGGCCGGCACGATCGAGGAAGCCAGCTGGGCCTGGCACGACGGCGCGGTGTGGTGCGGCGCCGACGGCACGCTGACGCAGAACCCGGGCACTACCGGATGGCTGTTGTGCGTCGGTCGCGCGCTCAACGCCACCACCCTGATGATCGACTTCGACACACCCATCGCACGGATCTGAACCCATGGCCGACAAGACCCTGCAGCTCAAGAACAACATCACCACCGAGGTCGAGGGCGTCACCGCGTCGGCGGGCGCTTCCGACGCCGGCAAGATTGCGGCCCTCGGCCCGGATGGCCGCTTCGACGACTCGCTGCTGCCGGCAGGCATTGGCGCGGACACCAAGATCTACCCGGCCAGCGAAGTGCTGGCGGCGGGCGACTACGTGAACATCTGGGAAGACGCCGGCACGGCCAAGGTGCGCAAGGCTGATGCCAGCGCCGCCAACGCCGGCAAGCGCGCCCACGGCTTCGTGCGCGCCGGCGTGGGCACTATCGGCAACGACGCCACCGTGTACTTCGAAGGGCCGAACAGCTCGCTTTCGGGGCTGACCCCGGGCGCGACCTACGTGCTGAGTCACACCACCCCCGGCGGTGTAGTGCCGCTGGCATCGGGTACCACCACGGCGGGCCACATCCTGCAGATCCTGGGCGTGGCCACCGGCGTGGGCGAGATCAACGCCGAGATCGGCAATCCGGTCGTCCGGGCCTGATATGGCAGCACGGCGTCCGCTCGTCCTCGATTCGAGCAACCGCACCAGGGAGCTGCCCACCGGTGACATCTTGGTCGGTGTTCCGCTGCTGCTCGCGATTGGGCTCCGGGCTGGCGGGGTGTTCAACGTCGCACTGACTTCGACCTACGAGATGGCGATTGGCCTGCGGGCTGGCGGCACGTTCAACGTACAGGCGACGACCTGATGGCTACTCGAATTCCACTGATCCTCAACCAAGCTACGGCCCGTATCGAGGAACTCGCTGCGGCGGATACGCTGCCCGGATCGGCAGTTTCCGGGTTTCTTGGAAAAAATCGGCTCATCAACGGGAACATTGCATTCACTCAGCGTGGCAATAGCGGCACCGTGCAAAACGCAGCGGTATACACCGCCGACCGTTGGCGATGCTCTGCTGTTGGCGGCTCCGCAAGTAATTGGGGGGTCGGTGGGCATGCAGTCGGCGAAGTTCCTGACGCTACCCGATACCTCGGCTTCAATGTTGTTTCTGGAACTACTTCGGCATGGATCGGTCAGCACATCGAAGGTGTCGAAACCCTCGCAGGCCGAGAAGTTACGATTTCTTTCTACATGCGAAGCAACGTGGCTGGGAAAAAAGTAGGCGTTACCTGCCAGCAGATTTTCGGAACCGCAGGCTCTTCGCTTACGAATGTGGATGGAGGGATTGTCACGCTCGGCACCGCGTTCCAAAAGTTCTCAGCAACGCTCACCCTCCCATCTATCGCGGGCAAGACTATTGGAACCAACAACAACGTATTGCTGGTGTTTTGGCTTTGCGATACCACTGCCCACGGCGGGCAGTTGGCGGGCCAAGTTGGACTGTTTGAGATTTCAAGCATGCAGCTTGAAGAAGGCGCGGCGGCTACTGCCTTTGACATGCGCTCTCAGGCTTTGGAACTTCTCCTGTGCCAGCGCTACTACCAAAAGTCGTTCCCTGTAGCAGAAGATCCAGCCAACAACAGCCTTACCTGCATCCACCGCCCCGGCGTTAGTTTCGCGGCGACTGCTATGCGCATCGGCGTTTCATTTACAACACCAATGCGGGCTTCACCGTCGATGAAATTTTTCATGGGTGCAGAAGTATCGGGTGGCACAGCGGGTCGATGGGGGTACTACGACCCCGGCGCGGGGGCTTGGCGATCTTCCACCACTGCGCCAAACGTTGTTCAGCTTACTAGCAGCGGGTTTACCGTAGACATTGAAGGTACGGGGCTGGCATTCCCCAGCAGCTACCTTATTACCGGGCAGTACACGGCAGATGCGGAGATTTGACTGTGTATCAACTCACCAATAATGCAGATCTGATTCTCTGCGTTGAAACTGGCGATTTCATCCCACGCGGCCACTACTTGTGGCCGACCGCATGGCTGGAGTCGAACACACCGCTGCCGGTCCTTCCACCCTATGAGCCGAACACACCAGCCCACCATCGCGCCATCCGCGACGCAGCGTGGGCGTGGATGACAGGCGTGGTTGTTGAGCGCGGTTACGACAGCATCGAGAGCTGCGTTGGCTACTTCAACAGTGGGGTGCAGCGGTACCGGTTGGAGGCGCGGGCCATGGTGGCGTGGCGCGACGCGGTGAACGAGAAGCTGGTGGCGCTGATGCTGGATCCGCCCGCCGGGGTCGTGACCTGGGATCAGGTGCGCCCGTTGCTGCCGCAACCATCCCAGTTCAATTGGCCATCCAGCGTAGATCTCCCGCTCGGGGTAGATGACGGCCCTGCAGTTGAACTTTGATCCAACCTGAGAGGAACCCAGCCAGTGGCCGGAAAGATTGACCCGGCGACGGGGCTGCAGGACCAGCAACGGCGGTTCGCAGACGAGTACCTGGTGGACTTCAATGGCACCGCGGCCTACATGCGCGCCGGCTACAAGGCCACCGGTGCCGCGGCCAGCGCCGCCGCGGCGAGACTACTGGCCAACCCCAAGGTGCAGGCCTACCTGGCCGGCCGGAAGGAAGAGCTGCTGCTGTCGCAGCGGGTCGATCAGGAAGCCGTGCTGGCCCGGCTGGCGTTCATGGCGCTGGGTGACATCCGCACCCTGTTCGATCAGCACGGCAACCTGAAGCCGATGAGCGAGCTCACCGCGGAAGAGGCCAGCCTGGTCCAAGGCGTGGAGGTGTTCGAAGAGTGGGAGGGGCGAGGCGACGAGCGGCGCGCGGTCGGCCTGACCAAAAAGATCAAGCTGGTCAGCCGCCTGGATGCGGTCAAGACCCTGGGTACGCACTTCGGCATGTTCGCCAAGAAGGTCGAGCACACCGGCAAGAACGGTGGTCCGATCGAGAGCCAGACGCGGATCCTGGGCGATGTAATGGATCTCATCGATGGATCCGACACCGGCCCCGGGCCTTCGACCTCACGGAGCAAGTAAGCCGTGGAGGAGCTGAGCGACCAGGACGCCAGCCGAATCATCGAGAAACTGGGTGATCGGTGGTGGCGGCTGAACAACCTGTACTACATCACCGACAAGTTCGGTCGACGGGTGCAGTTCAAGCTGAATGAGGTGCAGGCAGACCTCGACGACAACCTGCACACATTGAACCTGGCACTGAAGTCGCGCCAGCACGGCATCACGACCTGGGCCTGCATCCGCGCCCTGGATATGGCGTTGTTCAAGAAGAACACCAAGGCCGGTGTGGTCGCCCATACCGCCGGCGATGCCGCAAAGTTCTTCCGCAGCAAGGTGCTGTATGCCTACGACAACCTGCCGGACTGGTTGAAGAAGATCCGGCCGGCAGTCAGGCGCGACATGCGCGACGGTGTCCTGGAGCTGGCCAACGGCTCCAGCATCGAGGTCTCCGTGTCCCATCGCGGTGGCACGCTGACGTTCTTGCATATCTCCGAGTACGGGCCGATGTGCGCCATGTATCCGGAGCGTGCAGGGGAGGTGGCGTCCGGTGCACTGAATGCGATCGCCTCCGGCAACATCGTGGTGATCGAGTCGACCGCATATGGCGCCGCCGGCGACTTCTACGAGCGCTGCCAGACGGCGATCGAACTGGACCGACAGATCCGGGCCGGCACCGCCAAGCTGACCACGATGGACTACCGCTTCCACTTCTATCCGTGGTTCCGGGATCCCATCAACGAGCTCGACCCGGACGGTGTCACGCTCACGGCCGAAGACGAGGCCTACTTCGCCAAGGTCGAGGCGGAGATGAACTACGCGCTGCGGCCTGAGCAGAAGGCCTGGTACGTCAAGAAGGCGGCCGAGCAGCGCGACAAGATGAAGCGGGAGCACCCCAGCACGCCGGAAGAGGCCTTCCAGGCGAGCACTGAGGGGGCGTACTACGGCAAGGAGATGGCCGCCGCCGACAGCAGCGGGCGGATCACCGATCTCCCGATCAACCCGCAGGTGCCGATCCACACCTTCTGGGACATCGGTCGCAGCGATGCGACGAGCATCTGGTTCATGCAGGAGAACGGGCCCTGGCTGGACTTCGTCGACTTCTACGAAAACTCGGGTTTCGGCGTGGCGCACTACGCCAAGGTGCTGAAGGAGCGCGGCTACCTGTACGGCAAGCACTACTGGCCGCATGACGGCGCCAACGAGGACTGGTCGGCCAACGAGAACCGCGTGCAGGTCGCCGGCAAGCTGGGGGTCAAGCCAGTTGTCGTCGTGCCCCGGATCAACGACATCACCGAGGGCATCGACATGGTCCGCAACATGCTGCCGCGCTGCAGGTTCGACAGAGTTCGCTGCGGTCCGCCCAAGGCGGGCGAGGGCCGAGGCGGGCTGGAAGCCCTGCGCCGTTACACCAAGGTCTGGAACGACAAGACGGAAACGTACTCCGACCTCCCATTCCACAACTGGGCCAGCAATCCCGCCGACGCGATCCGGCAGGCGGCTCAGGGCTACGTCAGCAGCAGCGGCCGTCGCGTCGGCGAGTCGCGCGGCACGGCCAACGACAACTGGAGAACTGCATGAACGTTTCCCCGCGCGAGCGGAACACCCCCACGGCGGTCGAGCTGGTCGACCTGCTGTCACTGCTGGTCGCCGCCGCAGACGAGGGGCAGCTGGTCAGCATTGCATTCATGCTGCGCTCGCCGTCCGGCGACACGATGGTCGACTACCGGGGCAGCCACGAGCTGAGCGAGCTGACGGCCCGAACGGTCCTGCAGCGCATTGCTCAGGACGTAGCCGGCACCCATCCGGCGATCGCCGCTCAGATCCACTCCGATCTCGGCAGGAAGGCGAACTGACGTGAAGAAACGCACGGTCGAGCAGCTGGTCATCCACCTGCAGCAGGCCCGCGGGTACGCGCGATACCTGCCAGGTGGCGAGAACCATGGCACCGTTGTCGAGGACCATGTCCTGTCGCCCGACCAGGCCGTCGCGGCCGTGGTGGAAGAACTGGACGCCGCGCTGGAGCTGCTGGGAGCTGAGGCATGAGCGCCGAGGTCGAGCTCGCCCCGGATGGGTTCGTCTGGTGCGGCAAGAAGGGAGATCTCACGCTTTACCTGACCCACGTCGTGCGCGATGGCGACGACGATGCCGCGCTCTACATCCGCAACGAGAACCGCCGGGTCGAGGGCGTGAACCCGGTGACCGGGACGATCGCCTATGGCAGCCCGGCCTACCTGGTGCCCTTCCGGGACTTTTGGATCTTCCGCCCGGAAGACAAAGACCGCGGCCGGCACCACCACATCGGCGACATGGTCGCCCGCCTGCAGAACGCCTCAGTCGCGCTGTACGGCCTGGACGTGCCTGCGTTTCGACACCGCATCCATGACGCGATCCTCGAATTCTGCGACGACGTGAAGAACCTGCGGCCGCCAGCGGAGCAGACCCAGGAGCAGTGGCTTGGCGAGATGGCCAGCATGGGAATCCAGATCAAGATCAACGGGCAGAGGGTGAACTGATGCAGACGATCGAGAACTTGCGCAGCGAGCCGGCCTACGACCCTGGTGCTGTAGACGTGGCCACCGCGGCTCCGCCCAACGTGGAAGGTCACCCGCTCGACAGCCTGGAGAACCGCCGTCTCCACGCGAAGGTGCTGGACTACTGGTACACCGCTCTCGATGCGTTCTACGACAACCGCATCGAGCAGATGCTCGACTATGACTTCTACGACCACATCCAGTGGTCGGAAGAAGACCGGGCGGTGCTGGCAGCCCGGCACCAGGCGCCTCTGACCTACAACAAGATCAAGATGGCCATTGACTGGGTCATCGGCACCGAGCGCCGCACCCGGATCGACGGAGTGGTACATCCTCGAACCGAGGACGATGTCGATATCGCCGCGGTCAAGTCGGAGCTGATGAAGTACCTCAGCGACACCAACCGTGTGCCCTGGGCGCGCAGCCAGGCGTTCAAAGACGCCGCGATCGCCGGCTGCGGGTGGACCGAGGAATCGATCCGGACGGACCGGGCTGAAGAGCCGGTGATGATCGGGCATATTCCCTGGCGGCAGATGCGTCGAGACCCGGTGAGCCGCGCCCTCGATCTGAGCGATTGCCGCTTCCTGCTGCGGGAGAAGTTCGCGGACCTGGACTATGCGGAGGCCATGTTCCCCGACCGGGTCGAGCTGGTGAATCGAGCGGCCCAGGACCACTACGACGGCGACAACGGTGCGTTCGACGAGGAACTGGACCTGCCGCAGGTATTCCGCCGCTACGACAGCCGTGGTCACACGGTTACCGGCCGTCGCATCACAGGCCGGGCGTCCCTGGACAGCCGATGCCGGCTGCGGGTGCGCCTGATCGAGTGCTGGTTCAAACGCCCCGTAGCGCACAAGCGGCTGTGGGGTGGCGAGTACCGCGGCGATCGCTTCGACCCGAGCAACGCCCAGCACCAGCAGGCGTTGGCGGCGATGAAGAGCGAAGCTGCGCCGGTCTACTCCCTGTCCGACGCCGTGGTCGAGGAAATGTGGTGCGCGATCTTCACCGAGGGCGGACTGCTGCAGCTCAAGCGCAGCCCGTTCCGACATGGGAAGTTCCCCTACACACCGTACTGGTGCTATCGCCGCAACCGGGACGGCATGGAGTACGGCCTGGTCCGCGGTGTGCGCGACTCGCAGGAAGATCTGAACAAGCGGATGAGCAAGCTGTTGTGGGCCCTGAGCACGAATCAGCTGTTCTACGAGGATGGCGCCATCGATGAGGACCGCATCGAGGAAGTGAAGCGCGAGATAGCCAAGCCCAATGGTGTGATTGCACTGAACAATGGCGGTCTGAACAAAATCAAGGTGGAGCGGAACCTCGATGTGGCCGAGGCGCAGATCCAGCTGCTCGAGTTGGACGCCGCTCACATCCACGACGGTACCGGCGTGAACCGCGAGCTGTTGGGGCGCGAGACCAACGCGGCCAGTGGTCGGGCGATCCTTGCCAAGCAGCAGGAAGGCGCGGTGGGCACTGCGGAGCTGTTCGATAACTACCGCCTGGGAATCCAGCTCAGCGGTGAAAAGCAGCTGTCGCTGACCGAGCAGTTCATGACCGAGGAACGGCAGTTCCGGATCGTCGGCGAACGCAAGGGTCTGGACTGGCGTGTGATCAACCAGCTGCGCCTGGACACGCTCAACAACGTCTGGGTGGTCGACAACGACATCAGCCGCAACCAGGCCGACTTCATCGTGGACCAGCAGGACTTCCGCGAATCCATGCGCCAGGCTTTCGCCGAGCAGTTCTTCGACATGCTGGGCAAGCTGCCCCCGGATATGTCCATCCAGCTGCTGGACCTCGCCTTCGACATGATCGACATGCCCGGCAAGGACGAGGTCGTGCAACGCATCCGGAAGATAACCGGCCAGTCGGACAACGACCAGGACGTCGACAGTCCCGAGGCGCAGGCCCGCCAGCAGCAGGAATCGCAGGAGCGAGACGTGACCCTGCGCGAGCGCATGGCGAAAGTGGGCCTGGATGAAGCCAAACGCGAAGAGGTCATGGCCAAGGCCAAGGCCCTTCAGATCAAGACCAAGGGCGACGCGCTGAACGTTGCCGAGCTGATCGAGCTCCTGCTCCCCCTCGCTCCGGCGGCAGACCGCCTCCTGAGCACCCAACAGCCCCCCGAGGAAACCGCTCATGCAGCAGCCTGACAACGCGGGCCAGCAGTCGCTGGCAGCGAACGAACTGGAAATGACCGAGGGCGAGCGCGCGGCGCTTGCCAGCGCTGACGAGACCACCCCCGGCGCCGCAGCTGCGGCAACCGGCGCGGCCGAGCCGGCCGTCGCCGCTGGCGGTGCAGCGACGCCGGCAGCTGACGCCTCAGCTACTGCTGCTCCCGTTGAAGGAGCCACCCCGCCTGATGCGGCAGCCGCTGCAGAAGGTGCGCCTGCAGCACCGGCTGCAGCATCCGAGCCGGCGCCTGCGACGCCGTTTGTACCCACGTACGCGGCCGACGAGCGCGACTACGGCAAGGAAATCGGGGACATCAACGGCAAGCTGCAGGCCCTGAAGGAGAGGTACAAGTCCGGCGACGTCGAAGACGAAGCCTACGAGCAGCAGTACGAGGATCTGCGTGACGAGCGCAGCCGCGTCGAGCGTGTACAGGACATGGCCACCCTGCAGCAGCAGATGAGCCAGCAGAACGCCGACCAGTCCTGGGCGTACCTGCAGCGCCAGTTCCTCTCCCGCCCGGAGAACGCCGGCATCGCCGCCAGCCCCATGCGCTTCGCCGCGTGGGAGCAGGCCATGCAGAGCGTGGTAAACGAAGCCGCCGCTGCAGGGCGGCAGGTCACCGACTGGGACATCCTGGCTGGTGCGCGGGATCTGCTGGTGAGCGAGGGCCTGCTGCAGGCCTCGACCGCCGCGAACGCGCCCCCCGTGGCGCAGCCGCCGGCGAAGCCGGATCGCGCCGCACCGCTGGGCGCTATCCCGGCTACCCTGAGTACCGTGCCCGCAGCTGCCGACCCTACCTCCCGATCGACGGCTGACGCCGCTGCCGGCATGGACAACATCGAGGACATCGAGTCGTTCCTGGCCGGCAAGTCGGAGAGCGAACGCGATCGCATCCTGCGTGACGTGCCCGGTTCCTTCGTGGCGGACAACTGAGCCCCATGCCCAAGCTGCACACCACCTTGGAGCCCGGCGACGTGGTCCTGATCCCCTCCGGGTCGGGTGCGTCGATCACCTTCACCGAGAAGAGCGGCAAACGCTCGCGGGTGATCATCGAATCCAACACGCCGGTGACCATCACCCGAGCCGGTGAGCAGCAACCAACTGGCGGCGCGCTGCAGCGCGTAGCGCGTCGGCCAACGCCCACAACGGGCTGAATATCCTCAAAAGCCTGCGCAGTAGTGCGGGTCAACGACAGAGGCGCAGAAGTGCCGTGATCTCCCTGGAGAAGCAACATGGCACAGACGATCGTGGGTCTGAACGACCCCAAGGCCCGGAAGCTGTGGTCTGCGGACCTCATGGTTTCGGTATCCAAACAGTCCTACTGGACGCGAAAGATGATGGGCAAGGGGTCGGAGACCTCGATGCCGGTCATGCTGCAGACCGACCTGGAACAGGAAGCGGGCGACACCATCAGCTACGACCTGTCCGTGCAGCTGTCCGGTGGCGTCATCGAAGGTGACCAGAAGGCGGAGGGCAAGGGCGAGAAGCTCGATTTCTTCACCGACAAGGTCTTCATCGACCAGGCCCGTAAGCCGGTCAGCTGCGGTGGCCGTATGAGCCGCAAGCGCACCGTCCACGACCTGCGCAAGGTCGGCCGCAACCGCCTGACCGAGTTCTGGGCGCGCTTCTACGACGAGCTCTTCTTCATGTACGGCTCGGGCGCCCGCGGCATCAATGAGGACTACAACGTCCCGCTGAACTACGCCGGTCGTGCGGGCAACACGTTCGAGGCACCGGACAGCTCGCACATCCTGTTCGGTGATGGCGCCAGCAAGGCTTCGCTGACCTCGGCCGGCAAGATGAGCCGCGTCCTGATCGAGCGCGCCAACACCAAGGCGGCATCACAGGGCGGCGGTTCGACCCAGGTGGCGGAGATCCAGCCGATCACCATCGCCGGCGGCGAGCACTTCGTCACCGTCATGCACCCGTTCCAGGCGCATGACCTGAAGACCTCCACGGATCCGGGCAACTGGTTGGACATCCAGAAGGCTGCTGCAGCCTCCGAAGGTGCCAGCAACCCGATCTTCAAGGACAACCTGGGCATGATCGGCAACACGATCCTGCACAAGCACAAGTCCGTGGTGCGCTTCGGGGACTACGGTGCCGGCGGCAACGTCGCAGCGGCCCGCGCGCTGTTCCTTGGCCGCCAGGCCCTGGTGCTGGCCTTCGGTTCGCCGGGCAATGGACTGCGCTTCGACTGGTCCGAGGTTCCGCTCGATCACGGCAACGACATCGAGATCTGCGCCGGCGCGATCTTCGGCATCAAGAAGACCCGCTTCAACGGTAAGGACTTCGGCACGATCGCCCTGGATACCGCCGCGGCCGATCCGAACCCGCAGTAAACGTCACACCAGGAGCCCCGGCATGCCGGGGCTCTTGCGTTCAGAACCCACATCCATCGCAGGAGAAATCCATGTCCACGAAACTCGCAACTGGCCGCAACAGCGGCGCATCGTCGCCGGCCGCCGGCCTGGTGGTGGTCAACGACTACAGCTGGCCCGTCGAGGCCGCCGCGGATGGCGACCTGGTGCTGATCGGTGAGCTGCCGGCCAACCACAAGCTGCACAGCCAGGGCTCGGGCCTGTTCGCCAAGCTGGACGCCGCCGGCAAGCTGGCTGCCCAGAACGTCACCGTTTTCATTCCCGAGGCAATCGACGGCGCATCGGCGGCCGGCAACACCGTCATCGCCCCGACCGCGGTGGTTGCGGACACCGCGGCATTCACCCCGGTTGCCCTGCACCTGATCGCGGAGGCTCTGGGCTCCAAGCCGGTGAATCGTCCGGTTTACGTGAAGCTCAATACCGCCCCGGGTGCCCAGCAGGGCGAGCTGATCCTGCGCTTGGCCAGCTTCCCGGCCTGAGCCCCCCAACCGTAGCGGGGCTGCGGCTGCAGCCCCGCCTACCAGGAGCATCCCATGCTGATTGCATGCAAGTTCAAGCGCCCGAAGGCGCCCGTTGAGCTGGACGGCAACGTGTACTTCTTCGTGCCGATCGATCCCGCCAATGCCGATTCGGAGCACGTCGCCGACGTCGAGAACTCCGACCACATCCAGCGGCTGCTGGGCATTCCGGAGGCCTACTACATCGCCCGGGCTCAGAGCCTGCAGACGGTACCCAAGCCGGCACCGCCGGTCGCCCCCGTCGCAGAACAGGACCCGCCTCCGCCGGCTGGCGGCAGCACCGGTGGCGGTGCCGATACCGCGAGCTTGAACATCACCACCGACACCGACACCGACACCGGCACCGGCACCGGCACCGGCAGCACCGAGCCGCCCGCCGGCGCCAACGTAGCGGCCACTCTGCCGCCGGAGATCGTTGAGGCCGCGGCCCAACTGAACGGCCTGAGCTGGCAGAAGCTGAAGGCCGAGTTGGCCAAGGGCGGGATCGCCAAGGTCGTGATCAAGGCTGCCCTCGACCTGGAGCTGGCCAAGCCTGAACCCGACCAGCGCGGCACCACCCTGAAGGTGCTGAGCCAGGCGCTCGAGGAAGCCTGACGTGGAGGCGCGCACCCTCAGCCAGTTGATCGAGGAATGCCGGGAAGAGCTCGACGACGACGTGGCTCCCTACTTGTGGAGCGATGCAGTGCTGACCCGCCACCTCAACGAAGCTGTAGAAGAGGCGTGCATTCGGGCGCGGCTGCTCGTGGAGAGCGGCCGCCCCGATATTTGCCACATCAACCTGGAGCCGGGCCGGGCCGACTATCCACTTCACCCGACCGTGTATGTGGTCCGGCGCGCGGTTCTGGCCAGCAACCTGTCTGACCCGCTCTGCAGGACAACCAGCGCCGCCCTGGACGGACGGCACCGTCACTGGCGCACCGAGGCAGGGCGCCCCAAATACCTGGTGCGCGATCGACAGGCACGCGAGGTGTCGGTGAGCCCGGTGCCTGCGGAAGTCGACGTCCTGCGGCTCACGCTCTGGCGCGTGCCGGAGGCTGCCGAGGCGATGGAAGACAGCGAGGACGAGCCGGTGATCGATGCCATCCACCACCGGAAGCTGGTGCACTGGGCTTGTTGGCGGGCCTTGAACAAGCGCGATTCAGAGCAGCGAAGCACCGCGGACGCTGATCGACACCTCGCACTGTTCGAGAGCTACTTCGGCGAGCGGCCCACCGCGCGCGCGCTGCAGCAGCTGTCGATCGACCCCACCACCGGCACCCAACCCATGTGGTTCTGACATGCCCGTTCGCGATGAAGATCTGCGCCAAGCAGGCCCCTGGCCCCTGGGCATCAACAACGTGGCCGGAGAAGGGGCGCTGCCGACGGATGAGAACGGGATCCCGCGCGCGCTGCGTGAGGCGGACAACGTCGACTTGGTCGCCGCCGGTCGGCCGCAACGCCGGCGCGGGCATCAGCGATTCCGGCCCGGCGCGCTGACCCATTCCCTGTGGAGCCATGAGCACCTGCAGTACGGGCTCTTCGTCGATGGCGGCCAGCTTCATGCCCTTCACGAGGATGAGCGCGTGGAAGCGCTTGGCATCGACGTCGGTCTGGACCCGCTCAGCTACACGCTGATCGGCGATCGCGTCTTCTTCAGCAACAGCACTTCCTGCGGTGTCCTCGACATCGACCTGCAGGGGCATCCCTGGTCCCCTGAGCACCCAGCGGGCCAGCCGGTACTGGCACCGTCCGCCGCAAGTGCGCTGGCGCCTGGGCAGTACCAGGTCGCGGTGACCTTCGTGGATCGGCTCGGCCGTGAGTCGGGCAGCACGCTGGCCGCGGTGATCGACATTGTCGAGGGCGGCGGGTTCGAACTGAGTGACATTCCGCTGCCGGTGGCTCCGGAAACGGCTTCGGTTGCGATGTACGTTTCCGGGCCGAACGACCAGATGCTGCGGCAGTACGTCATCCTGCCGGCCGGCACCCGCTCGGCGCCGGTGCTGTCTGCAGGCGAGGGCAGGGCGCTGACTACGCAGTTCCTTCGTCCGCTGCCGCCGGGCCACATCGTGCGTGGTGCGCACGGCCGGCAGTTCGTAGCCAGTGGCCAGGAGGTGCTGTGGTCGGAGTCGCTGCGATACGGCATGTTCCGGCCCTCGACCAACCGCATGCGCTTCAACGCACCGATCGATCTGATGGAACCCATCGGCGACGGGCTGCAGGATGGCGCAGGCCTCTACGTCGCTGCCGGCGCGCGCACCTACTGGTATGCCGGCGCCGACCCGAAGGACTTCACGCAGGCAGTGGCGCGCGGTAGCGGCGCGGTGCCTGGCTCGGCCATGGTCGTCAACGGTGACGTGGTTGGCCTGCAGTCCGCGTCACCGGTGCTGGTCTGGCTCGCCCGCGACGGCTACTTCTGCATTGGGCTGCCGGGCGGTCAGGTACAGGTGCTGAAGAAGGGGGAGGCGGTCGTCGATGATGCCGACCATGCCGCACTGCTGCTCCGCCAGCAGGACGGCCTCAGCCAACTCGTGGCTGCGCTGCGGGCACCCAAGGGCCAATCGCTGGCCGTCACCGACCGGGCAGTCGCCCACGTCATCCACCGAGACCCCTGAGCCATGGCTGTGTTGGCCAAGCCGGACGACGTGAAACGTCGCCTGGAGATCTGCCGTGCCTGTCCGAACGCCGAGCGGCTCGGGCGTTGCCTTTTCCTGCGCTGCAGCCTCTGCAGCTGTCCCCTGGCAAGCAAGACCCGATTTCAAGGGGCTTCCTGCCCCGCGGGCAAATGGTAACCACCGAAGGAGAAACCCGATGAACGTCATGAAGGCCCTGCAGAACCTGGGCACGGTGGGGCGCGACGCCGTCCGCGCCATCCGCCAGCACAGTTACGAAGTTTCCGAGGCGGGCATCTACCTTCCCACCGCGCGCGCGACCATCGGTGGCGTCTTCCGACATGCACATGCGCCGGCAGGCGGTGCGTTCGGGCCGTGGCAGGTGGACCCGAATCGATTGGTCAAGGAGGGCCTGAACTACATCCTCAACACCGCACTCGGTGGCACCAGCCAGCAGACAGCCTTCTACCTGGCGCCATTCGCGGGGAACGTGACGCCGGCAGCGGACTGGAAGGGATCCACCTTCAAGGACGTGGCCACCGAATTCACGGCCTACACCAATGCCAGCCGTCTGCCGTGGACCACCACGCCTTCCACGGCCGAGGCCATCGGCAACAGCGCCGCCCTGGCTGCGGCGACCCTGATCTATTCGGCTGGTGGACCGTACAACCTCTACGGCATCGGACTGCTGACTGGCTCGGCCAAGGGCGCGACGGCGAACATCCTGGTCGCTGCCACCCGCTTCGCCACGCCTCGCACCAACCAGCTCGCTGGCGACAAGCTGGCGCTGGAGTATGTGCTGTCCGCCAAGGACGAGGGCGACGTCACCTGATGAGCGGGTCGCGGTACAGCGGGTGGACGCCAATCGTAGTTGTCGGCGATCGAGAGGTCGCAGCTCAACACGTCCCGGAAGCAAGGAAGCTGCTGGGTTTCGTGCTCGAAGAGGCCAGACGGAATGGCCTTGGGATCGCGAACCTGCGCCGTGAGTTGCAGGATGGCACGGTACTGCTGGCCGAGAAGATCGGTGAGTTGCCACGGGTCACCATCATTGCCCCCGGGCCACCGCCGGTAGAGGAACCGTCGGAGCCCCGCGGCGGCTTCATCGTCTGGCCAAGATGGGACGTGCCCACAGGCGACCCGGCGCAACGCGGGTCGCAGGTGGATCCCACGGGCAATGATCCCACCGCGTGGCTGGAGTTCGTCGGCAGTCGTGTGGTCGCCCGTTACTGGCGCCGATGGGACGTGGTCGACCAGATCCAGGGCGCCCGCTACGAGAGCTACAACCGGCCGGATCTGTATCCCGATGGGTTGTACTTCTTCGGGAACATCGACTGGAAGGACGGCGAGGATCTGGCGCTTTCGTTCTACGGATTCTGCTCGCGGTACGTGCACGACGTTGCCTTGCTCGACATCGGCGCGCGCTGGGTGCTGCAGCAGGGCCAGGCCCTGTTCGACCGGATCTCCTACCGCGACGAGCTACAGCAGGATCCGCCGGAATACCTGTCGTGGCGGATCAACTCCGCCTGCGTGCGCAAGACGTCGGCTGGCGTTCAGGAGCTGGTGGTGGCATTCACCAACTACGCCCAGGACCAACCCACCACGGCGCAGTCGGCCTTCGTGGCCTTCAGGCTCCGTCGGAACGAGGGGACGCCGCAGAAGGGTGACTGGGTCATCGAGCCCGGCAGCCACCGCCTACTGGGCATGACCCCAGGGCAGATCAACCCAGAAGGCGGCATGTCGGGGAACACTTTCGCCGATGCGGCCATGGCCTGGTTCTTCAATGGCGACGGAACGCGAGCGATTCGCACCGTCAACAGTGAGCAGACAGCGGGCGTTCCGCTGATCAACACGATGACCCAGGAGGTGGAGATCTCCGACAGCAGCATCACCCACACAGCGGTCCAGGCTGCCTACCTGCAGGGCAATTACGCAGGGAGCGGCGGCAACTTCGCCTTGGTCGCACCCACACGTGGCCTGGTCGTGTCCGACTTCGCCGGTATGGAGCGGAAGGACGCTTACCTGGCGCTGCGGCGGAGCGAGGGGCGGTTTGCTGTGGAGGCCAACAACTACCAGGGAATGGTGCGTGTGTCGGTGGTACTGGAGTTCGACGGTGGCGAGATCACCCTGATCGATCGGGACTTCGCAGTCGGCAATGACCGCCAGGACTATCACCTGATGGCTTACATGGACGCGCGCCACAACCTGTTTTCAGGGTGGCGGATCCAGGGATTCAACGGGGCGCACACGATCCAGCCCTTTGCCTACATGGCCGGCCGGATGGTGTATGGCGAAGCAGAGGCGGTGGCATGGGATCCGAGCTCCGGTACCGCAGCGCCTTTCCCTGGCTTGGACACACGTGCACCTGGCGCGGTCACCGACGGCTTGGTGTTCGGCAGCTACTGGGTCGGCGCCGGCGGGTCTGGATGGGGACCGCGCACACCGAACCAGTCCGGCGTCCTCTGGAACAAGCACCCTCGAGAGGGATTGATTGCGTTCGCCGGGTCTTCGCTGCTGGTCCCGCTGATGATGGACCAACAGGGCGTCTACGACTTCCTGGGGTTCCCTTGGGCCGGCGGCTGGAACTACAGCAAGGGGCGCTACTGCGTCTCGATACCCGGCGCCTACACCGGCGCTCTGAACTACGTGACGGGTCACGACCTGGGGGCCTTGCTCGGCGCTACCGCTGACGACCGGCGCTTCTACCCGCTGACCGTCTTACCCAAGCCCATTTAGGAGCCTTCATGGCAGTGAACACTTCCACAGGGTTCGAGGCGTCGATCCTCGGCCCATCGGCATTCGAAGCGATCTTCCGAGGCGGCTGTATCGAGATCCGCACCGGGCCCCAACCTGAGACGGCAGATATGCCGGCGACAGGGGCGCTCCTGGCCCGTATCACGCTCGACGGTGGTGCCTGGCAGGCCGGCGTGTCGACCAATGGCCTGAGCTTCGCGCGCAACGGCCGCTACGTCTACAAGGATGCTGCCCAGCGCTGGGTTCTGCGTGGTCTCGCTGCCGGCACTGCAGGTTGGTTCCGGCTGGTCGGCAATGCGCCCGATGCCGGCGGAGTCTCCTTCGATTCCCCGCGGATCGACGGCGCGATCGGTCTGGACGACGACAGCCCGGGCGACTTCCAGATGCGCCTGCCCACTTTGGCCATGGCCACCGACACCGGTATCGAAATCGGTGAATGGTGGTTTGCGATCCCCCCACTCTGACGAAGGAATAAGCACCATGACGATCTCCATCCCGCTCGCGCAGGCCCTCCTGGGTCAGGTCAAAAATGCTCTGGACGAGGGCTTCCTGTACGTGTTCGCCGGCCCGGTACCGGCCAGTGCCGATGCTGCCTTGGACATGGTTGGCAGCCACACGCAGCTGGCGAAGCTGTCGGTCGACGGCGACGGCCTCACTTTCTCCGCGCCCGTTGGCAACGTGCTGCCAAAGGCCCCGAGCGAAGAATGGGAGGGGTTGATCCAGTTCGACGGCGCCAATGCCGGCGCGCCGAGCCTTTCGCCGACGTTCTATCGCTTCTGCGCCGCAGGTGATGACGGGCGCGGGGCTTCCACCGGTGTTCGCCTGCAGGGCACAGCGGGCGGGCCCGCCTCGAATGCTGCAGTTTTGTTCAGCAGTGACGTGATGACGGCCAACGGCAGCAATAGCACGGGCGTGAGCATCTTCAACGTGGTTGCCGATCAGGCCAGCTGACATGTTGTCCAAGCCGCCAGTTTCCAGGTACGTCCCGCCTCAGCCCGCGAAGCCGGCGGTGCCATACCGGGCGGCCTACACCGTCTGCGGCGCATCGCCGGCCCGGGGCTACTGGCGGCAGGAATGCAGCGAGGGTCGGATGCCAGCGCCCAAGGACAGCGCTGTGCAGCTGCCGAAGGACGCCACCATTCTTGGCTACGAAGAGCAGAACGGGGTCACCTACGTTCGGTACATGATCTGCAGAAGCGTGTTCGTGCAGACCGCGCCACCCGGGCCTGTCACCTGCACGACTTACCCGGAGCAGAAAGCCGAGCCGGCGATGCCGGCCGTTCCGCCGCGCAGGGAATACGACTCGGTCTTCGAGTGGAACGCCGGCGCCGACAGCGCCGACGAGCTTGATGGTGATGTCGCTATGCGGCTGACCATGAGTAGGGCAGTGGGCGTCGTCGTAGGGCTTTCCGTCCTGGACGAAGCGGAGCTGTCCGACCCAGCCAGGATCCGACACGGGTTGTACTTCCACCAAAGCGAGGGAGGGCGCCTGCAGGCCTGCGTGCTCGAACGCGGGCGTCGCGTGTCGCCCATCCGGCTCTATGACTCCCAGGACACGTGGGAGGTAAGGCGCGTCGGTGGCAGCGTCGACTACCTGCACGACGGCCAGCGCTTCTACAGGTCGCAACAGGCCAGCTACGGGCTTGTGGTGGTGGGCTGCGCGATCTATGCGACCGGAGACTTCATCGAATGACCATCGAGTTTCTGCAGCTGGAGCACACCGCAATTGAAGGTCGTGCCAACGCCCTGCTGGCACTGAGGGCCGTAGGGGTTGGCCAAGGTGTCGGCGCCTCCGGTAGCGCCGTGCTGAGCCTGCGCTCGACAGGTCTTGGGCAGATCTACTTCGGCGGCGGCGTGGAGCCGGCGATTCCAGCCAACGGCGCCGCCGTACTGAACTTGAGCACTTCCGGGCAGGGCTACGACCGCGATGTCGGCGGTGGTGCTGCGGCTATCAGGGTGCTTGCCGGAGGCTTCCAGGCTGCCCCGGGCCGCGGCGCGGGCGGCGCGCGCCTGGCACTGCATGGCAGCGGTCGCCAGGTCACCACGCCGCTTGCCTATGCGGGCCTGTCTGCCCGACCACGAATGATCTCCGCATTCGGCGGGCACTGGTTCGCTTCGCCGCGTTCATCACTGGCCGTCGGTGAGACCCGGAGCAGCATGCCAACGCACGTTCTGAACGAAGTTCTCAGCATGGACGAGAGCCGCCGCAGCGCTCTGCTGGCAACCTGCAGGACGGCGGACACGCTGAGCCTGGAAGACGCTGCGGCCGTTGTCTTCGTGCTGCTGGTTGAAGAGGGAGTGAGCTTCAGCTCCGAGATCCACGCCGACGCGATCAAGCTAGAGCGCGTGATTGATCGCCTGCTGATGCAGGGGATCGCCAAATCCTACGCCGACGCGCTCAATGCCCTGGTCGGCGGCCTGTGGTTTGGCACCTTGACCGAGGCGTTGCGGACCGAGACGGTCACCGACGGACTGCTGGCCTCGGATCTTGTGGCCAGCCTGCAGCGCGCCGCTGAGCGCGTGGTTGACGGCATGCTGACCGATGCCCAGGCATTTGAATCTGGTACCGGCGTGGTGGTGGTGGATGAGCAGCTTCTCGCCAGCGCCGCCGGCAGCGGCACCGCGGAGCTGAACCAGTTGCTGAGGGACGGCTTGGGCTTCGTGACCCGTTTGGCCCTGGATACAGGGGAATACGTGGCGTGGGTCATGAATACCGAAAACCGCGCGCTGAGCCGGTACACCCAGTACCCGTTCAACAGCTTCGCCAAGATCGGCGGCAGGTACTACGCGGCGGCTTCGGATGGGCTCCATCGACTTGATGGTGACGACGACGACGGCACACCGATTGCTGCGCGCCTGCGACTGGGCCTTTCTGCACTGGGCACGCGCCGCCTGAAGCGACTGCCCGAGGCGTTCGTCGGCTACACCGCCTCGGGTGCACTGCTGCTGCATGTGATCACGGTCAACGAGGAGGGCGGTCAGAAGGAAGCGGCCATATACCGAATTCTGGAACGCCCGGCATCGAGCGAGCGGGAAACCCGCTGGAAGTTGGGGAAGGGGATCAAGGCCGTCGACTTCGACTTCGTGATCGAGAACGTGGACGGCGCCGACTTCGAGCTCGCAGCCATCGACTTCAGACCGATCTATCTTGATCGCCGGACCAGGGGATGACCATGGCAGGACCTTGCTTCTGGCGCGAGCCATTCAACCTTGTTCAAGACTGCGGCGGAGACCCTCAGCCCAGCGACTGGATTCTCACCTTCAACAACGGATATGTGGGCGGCGAAGAGGCGGCTCTGCTTCCAGGCTTCGTCCCTGGTGGCGATTTCCTACTGACGATCGAAGGCGACGTGGACGGTCGCACGCTCGAGATGCGCTATCTCAATGGCAGCGACCGCTATGACGCGTACTACATGGGTAACCCGACCAGCTACAACGGCTCCGATGGGGCTGCCGCTGTAGCAACGCAGGGTTCAAATCGTTGGGACGTATCGATCTACGTCCTGTGGAGCTGACCGGAGAAGCATGAATGGCAACTACCTGGTGTCCTGACCTGTCGGCGGATGCCGCAATCACCCTGGTCGGTAGCGCGCATGACAAGTTCATGGAGCTGGGCTCGACCACGTACACCATGGCCGTGTCCAACCTGCAGGGCCTCAACAGCGTTCGGCTGGATCCGATCGATTTCAACGTCGACTTCCGCTTCGCGGATCCGCAGGCCACGTTCCAGCGGCCGCGCGGCCCCGACCTGGATGAAGGGGCTCTGGAATTCCGCGCCCCTGATGTGCCGCTGCCCAGCGCGCCGGGCTTCGCCGCCGCTCCGATTGCGATCAGCGAAGCACCCGAGCTCGATGCTCAACCACCGACGCTGGCGTTCGGAGCGAAGCCGACGACGCCGAACGTCCTCGAGCCAACGCTCCCGGTGGATCCGGCGCCGATTGTGCTGCCAACGGAGCCGACCTACGTCCTGCCGCAGGTGCCGACGTTCGAGGCACTGAACCTGCCCGCTGTGCCGAACATTGCCTTGCCGGAGTTCGACGCGGAGAAGCCCGTCTTCATCGAGCCGCCGTTCAACGACACCTGGCAGTTCGAGGCCACACCCTACGTCAGCACGCTGGTGGACACGCTCACCGCCACGCTGAAGCCGATGATCGTCGGCAGCCAGGCGCTACCAAGGATCATCGAGGACGCGATCTTCCAGCGTGCCCGCAGCCGCATCGAGCTGGACACCCAGCGGAATGTGGACCAGGCGTTCTCCGAGTTCGGTGCCAGGGGCTTTGCCGAGCCGCAGGGCATGCTGGCCGGGAGGATCCTTGAGATCCGGCAGACCGGCCAGGGTGCCGTCGCCGAAGCCTCGCGCGATGCGGCGATCAAGCAGTTCGAGGAATCGCTGGCCAACCAGCGCATGGCCATTGCCCAGGGCGCGGCGCTGGAAGGCACGCTGGCGCAGCTGCACACAGAAGAGCAGAAGGTGATGCTGCAGGCGGCGACCTTCCAGCGAGAAACCGTCATTGCTGTGCTGAACGCCAGGATCTCGGTCTTCAACGCGCGGCTACAGGCCTACCAGACTGACGCCCAGGTGCTGCGTGATCGCATCCAGGCAGAGCTGGCCAAGGTCGAGGTGTTCCGGGCCCAGATCGAGGGGGAGCGGGCGCGCGGCGAAATCAATGAACAGCGGGTTCGCCTCTACGAGTCCCAGCTGCGCGGCGTGACCACCTTGGCGGACTTCTACCGCACCCGCGTCGAGGCAGTGAAGGTGCAGGCCGACATCAACCGCTTCGGTATCGACAAGTACCGAGCGCAGGTCGATGCCTATGAGGCGCGTTGGCGCGCCCACGTCGCCGAGTGGCAGGGCTACACGGCAAGCGTTGAGGGTGAAGGAAAGCGCGCGGATGTGTATCGCACGCTGGTCGACGCCAACGCCAAACGGGTCGACGCCTGGTCGTCGAGCAACAACATGCAGTTCGAGGCGGAGCGCCTGCGCATGGCGCAGCACGGCTTGGATCTCGACATATGGCGCGCCGGCATCACTCGCTGGGACGCAACCCTGAGCGGCGAGCGCGCCCGGCTGGCGGCCGTTGGACAGGCATTCGACGCGAAGGCTCGCATCTACAGCGCCGATGCCGGCGTGGAGCAGACAGCCTCTGCAGCGGCAGATCGCAGCTTCGAGCTCGGCCTGGCGCGGGAACGTGCCGACGTCGACGTCCAGCTGCAGCAGGCCCAGATGCGCGTCCAGCAGATGCTCGGCCTGCTGGCGCAGTCGGCGGAGATCCAGCGCGCGAAGGCCCAGATCTCGAGCCAGCTCGCGGCCAGCACGATGAGCGCCGTCAACTACGGAGCCAGCGTTTCCAGCGGCCGCAGCAAATCCAGCTCCTGCAGCCAGAACTACAGCTTCCAAGGCGAGATCGCGGACGCCTGATCCGCCTCAACTACCCAAGGGGAACCGCATGGCCATCAATGATCGAGACGAACTGAACGCCGCCGGCATCGCGCCTGCTCAACCCCGCATTGCACCCCGGCCAAGCGCCGGCACTGCGTTCGGTTCGTCGCTGCGCAGCGGCGTAGTCGGTACCGCCACAATGGCGCGGCAGGCTGCTGGCGCCGGCCTGCGTGCCGCCGGCACTGTGGCGGACGGAGTGACCGCGCCAGGACGTGAAGCGGCGGGGTTCGTTCGTGATGCTGGCCGGGCTGCCGCTGGCGCGACGCCATCGCCGCAGCAGGGTCAGCCTCTACGGGCACCGAGCCAGCTCAATCCCATCGGCGGCGCCACTGCGGCACTGAGTCGCTTCTCGCCGTTGAGGCTGGGCGGAGCGCCGAAGCCCAAGCCGACATTCGCAGGCGTCAGTTCGAGCGTCGACTCGACCGCCGGCCCCGGGGGTTTGCGACCGGCTGGCCGGCCCTCGATAGGGGCCAACTTTACCGGGGTCAGCTCGAGTGTGAGCTCGACGGCGCCTCATGCAGGCGCTACGGGGCCGCAAGCTGCAGCTGCGGCGATCGCACCAGCAGCAGCTGCAGCACCGAGCACCTACACGACCCAGGACGGCCGCACCGCGACTCTGCCCGCCGGCATCACCCGTACCCTTGATGCCAACGGCAATCCGGTGTTCACCGGGACGGGGGCCGGCACCGGCGCGTCGGCGGCTGCGCCGAGCCCAGGTGTGACGCCCCTCTCAGCAGCACCGGCCGCGTCGATGGTGCTTGCTCCGCGTCCGACGCCCCAGATCGCACAGCGTGGGCGCCAGGGCGGAATCATCGAGAACCCTGCAGACACCACGGTGGACAAGCTCACCCGAGCCATGGGCAGCGCCAGCCTGAAGGGCAGTCCGAGCGGCCGTGCTGCTGTAGCGCAGGCGATCCTGGGCGAGGCCGGAGCGCGCCAGGGCGAGCGCGCGACTGCACTCCGCACACAGGATGAGGCCGGTCTTGCCGCTGGCCAGGTCAACGCGGTCGCAGCTCAGGGCGACGCCAACCGCGCGCTGCAGGCAGGTCAGTTCAACGCACAGATGCAGGACAACGCAGGGAATCGTCAGGCATCGCTCGAAGCGGCACGGATAGCGCGACGGCCCGAGATCCAGGTGGCGGCAGACGGCAGCATGGGCGTTGTCGGTGGCGACGGCAGCTGGCGGCCAGTGACCGGCGGCGATGGCCAGAACGTGCGCGCCGCCCAAGCGCCACGTCAGACCGGTGAGCTCACCGATGCCGACCGCCTGAAGTCCTACACCGACCGATTCAACGCGATCTCGACCAGCGCAATGCTCGATGCAGACGCGAAGACGGCGGCATTGGCTGAGCTCGATGCGGATCCACTCTATACAGGCCTACGCCCGAACCCGGGCAAGCCGACCTTCGAGCAGCTGCGTGCCGAGGCGAAGCAGAAGGGCTCGAAGATGACCGATGCCGCGCTCCGCACCTACTACGACCAGAACTTCGGACAGAACTGAGCCATGGCCAATCCACTCGACATCGAAAGCACCTTCAAGCCGGCGAAGCGTCCGCAGCCTGCAGGTCCCACGGCTGGAGCCCCCGCCCCGTCGCTGGACTTCCAGAGCAGTTTTGCGCCGCGCCAGCCGGTGCAGAAGGTGGCCAAGCGTCCGGAGCGCTCTTGGGGCGAGGCCATCAAGGACACCGGCCTGGGGATCGCCGCCGGCGCGGCCAACATCATCGGTGGCGCCGTGGAGCAGCGGAACTCCATGGAGCCGACCAACATCGTGCGGCAGGGTCTTCGGGTTCTGGATCGGCTGGGCGTAAAGGGTGCCTCAGAGACTGCAGCGCTGGTGCCCGGTACGCCTTCTGAGATCATCGGTGGGCGCCGCGCAGGATCCGACAGCGCGGGCTTGTCGAAGGCGACGCAGATGGCCACCGACTACCTCGGGCAGAGCCAGTCCGACGCGCTTAGGCAGGAAAAGCAGGAGCTGCAGGACACCAAGGGCTTCTTCGCCAGTGCCGGCAAGGTGCTGTCGTCCCCGAGGCTGATCGGCAACTTCCTGGCCGAGCAGGTGCCCAACGTCGCCGCGATGGGTGCCGGCACGCGCGCTGCAGCCGCGCAGGCGGGCGAGCGAGCGTTGGCGGGTGCGTTGGCCAAGGGCCTCGGAACCGAGGCTGCTGAAACCGCCGCTACTGCGGCAGGACGTCGCGCAGCGACCACCGCTGCCACTGGCATGACGACGATCATGGAGACCGGATCGGCGGGCCAGCAAACCTACCAGCAGGCAATGGCACAGCCGCAGTCGGTGTGGGATGCCAACCCGGAGTACAAGCGCATGGTCGCCGCCGGCGGTGACCCGCAGACCGCGAAGGAAACCATCGCACGCGGTGCGTCGATGGAGGCACAGGCCATCACCGCTCCGATCGCAGCGGTCGGCGGCCGCATTGCAGCGCCGTTCGAAGCCGACGTCTTCACCCGGGGCCTGGCGCGGAGGCCAAAAGCGATGCTGGCGGGCGCCGCGCGCGAGACTGTGGAAGAGGGCATCCAGGAGGGCGGCTCGCAGCTGGCCGGCAACCTTGGCCAGCGCCAGGTCGACCCGACCCAGGCAGCGTGGGAGGGTGTTCCTGAAGCGGCCGGTACCGGTGCGGCGATCGGCGGCTTGCTCGGCGGCGGCATGGCCGCCGGCGGCGCGGTGGCCAGCCGCGGCGACAACCAGGCTGCAGTGGCCGACGACGCAGAGCGGGAGCGCTTGGCACGCCGGCCGCGCGCTGTACCACCGTCGCTGCCGCCACCGCCGATTCCGCCGCAGGTCCTCGCACTACCGCCGCCGGAAACAATGACGGTTGCACCGGATGGCACTGTGACCAGTGGCGGCGTGCGGGCGGAGGTACTGGCCGAACCCGAGATGCGCTTCCCGCAAGGCCGCGGCATGTCCGCACCCTTCGATGCCGGTCGCATCGCAGCGCGACCGCGGCCTGTCTTGCCGTTCCCGGATGCCGCTCCTGACTCCATGGCGGGCATCGCCAATCTGGTATCCCAGGCGCGGCCGTCAGCAGAACCGGCCCAGGTCTCAGCGCCGGTGCCCATGCAGAGCAGTCCAGGCGTCAGCGCTGTCCCTGTGCAGGACACGCAGCAGGGCCTGCAAACGCCGGAAGTTCCGGTCGCCGCT
This sequence comes from Stenotrophomonas sp. RIT309, assembly GCF_000632045.1. Lineage (NCBI taxonomy): Bacteria > Pseudomonadati > Pseudomonadota > Gammaproteobacteria > Lysobacterales > Lysobacteraceae > Stenotrophomonas > Stenotrophomonas sp. RIT309. The sequence goes on along the minus strand of NZ_JFYS01000041.1, from coordinate 118,163 downwards.
GCGCCGGCGTCAATGCCAGATGTCGCGCCACCGTGGGTCGATCAGGAGACCGGCGAAGCGCTCCGTGAGCCATCCAAGGTCGACATCAAGCAGCTGCTGCACAACGGCCTGCAGTACCAGGTGGAGACACACGGTGGAATCAACACGCCGACACTGCTGCGTTTCATGCGCGATCAGTACGGCCTGGCAAGCAGCCGCGTGCGGCCGCTGCTGGAAGAGGTGAAGGCGGAGCGCCGTCGCGGTTTCACGGAGCCGCCGGCCGAAACCGGCATCACGCCGGCGATCGATGGCGCAGATGCGCCGGCACGTGGGCTCGCAACCGAACCTGCAGCGCTGCAGGCCAACCTGCAGCAGGCCGATGCAGTGACTGGAGATCGTGCAGCGCCGCAGACCGTGCTGGACGACGGACGTGCGCTGCAGGCCTCAACAGGCGATGCCGTCGTACAAGCTGAAACCAGTTCGTCAGGCACACCGGTAGTTGAGCCGCGTGCCGACAGCGCGCGCCTTGCAACCAGCTCGGTCGAACCGACTTCGGTCAGCCCGGCCGGAGAGCAGACTGTGGCGGCACCGGAGCTGGTCCAGGTCAACACGCCTGGAACGGCAGAGGCGCCCAAGGTGGCCGCTGCAGCTGCAGAGGCGGCGACCAACCCGCAGAACGATCTGCCGACGCCAACGGAAGCCCAAAAACTTGCAGGCAATTACCGTAAAGGCCACGTCCGCATCAACGGGCACGACATCAGCATCGAGAATCCTGCAGGTAGCCAGCGTGATCCGCGTTGGCCAGCGCTGAAGAACCACTACGGCTACTTCAAGGGCACGGTCGGCAAGGACAAGGATCATGTCGACGTCTTCATGACCGACCGCTCTGAGGATCCGACGCTGGCGGTGTTCGTGGTCGACCAGGTCAACAAGGATGGTTCCTTCGACGAGCACAAGGTGATCATGGGCACCGCCAACGAGCAGGAGGCGCGGGACACCTACCTTGCCAACTATTCGAAGGGCTGGACTGGCTTCGGTGGGATCAAGGAAATGTCCCAGGAACAGTTCAAGGCGTGGGTACGAGATCCGAAGAAGACCACGCGCCGTGTCACCCGAGGTAGGGCATCCGATGCGACACCGGTGGTGCGGCCTGCTGATGCTGCAGGTGGAAACGCCCAGGGCGTCAGTACGGCGGCCGAAAGCGCAAGCGTGCCGGCGGAGAGTGGTAGTACATCGCAAACCGGGCGCGATGCTGCAGCTGCAGCTGCAGCTGCAGCAGCACCGGCAGCCGCAGGGCCCGACCCGGTGTACGCGCCCAAGGTCCGCATCAAGGCAGGTTCTCCGGAATACGATCGCGGGGATATTGGCACGTTGGGCGCGTACTTCCAGCCGGGAAGGATCGTGAACGCATATGGCAACACCCGAGATCGGGTGATTGAGTTCCGACCGCCAGGGAAGGATCCGCGCTGGCAGGTGAAGGTGCAGATGGTGGACAAGGAAGGGAATGCCCTTCCGAATGAGGTGCCGCGCTGGCACAGCACCGTCCCGAGCCCACGCGATCTGGAATCCGTGCTTGGAAAGCCTGAGCGCAAGTCGAGAAGGGACGCGAAGGCGGCCAGTGCCGCCAAGACCGCAGAGCCGAAGAAGGGCGATAGCTCGAAACCGGCGTCGAACCCTGAGACTTCGAAGCCTATGCCGAATGAGGCCGGTCAAGAGAGCGGTGGCTCCGCCGTTGCGGACAGCGCGGCGGGACAGTCCGATCCACTCTTCTCCCGCCGAGGCTGGGAGGCCGACTTCCCGGACGTCGTGACGGCCCATCGCCCTGGGCGCCTCAGCGCGCATGCGGATTACACCGCGGGCAAGGCTGGCGACGATGCTGCCGCGCTGCGCGTTGTTCGCGACGTCATCACTCCGGAGTTCGTCGACAACGTGCGTGCGGCGCTGCCGCAGGGGAGCAAGCCGCTGGTGGTGGCCGTACAGTCCCAGGAAGCGACGGGAAACAACCGCATCCCCCGGATGGCGGCCGAGGTGCTGGCTCAGCGGCTGGGACTGCAGGTATCAGAGGACATCGTCCAGGCGGCGAAGGTCGATCGCAGCGGCGGGGATGCACTGCACCGGCTGGCCAACCAGCCCCCGTTCACTGGCAAGGTCGCAGCGGGCCGCGATTATGTGCTCATCGATGACACGCTTACCCAAGGCGGCACGCTGGCCCAGCTGAAGACGCATATCGAGGACAACGGCGGCAAGGTGGGGCTGGCGACCGCTTTGACCGGCAAGGACTATTCGCGGAGAATCGCCCTCAACACCCAGAGCCTGGCCGACGTCCGTGAACGTTTCGGATCAATCGAACCCTGGTGGCGCGACCAGTTCGGCTACGGCTTCGAAGGCCTCACCGAATCCGAAGCCCGCACCATCCTCACCCTCGACAAGGGACGTCTCGATGCTGACGCCCTCCGAGATCGCGTCGCTGCAGGCCGAGTACCGGGCCTCGGGGCAGTGGGCGAAGGAGCAGCTGGCCAAGGATCCGGAGCTGAAGCACCTGGGTCCGGCGGGCGGGTAAGTCGCTCCGCCACCCCGGCCGCCAGTGGCGGCCTGGACTTCGACCGCGCGCTGCAGCTCAAAACCGACCTGACCCAGCACTGGGGCGAGAACGCGCCCAGCGTGGTTGTGGTGCGCTCGGCCGAGGACTTCCCGGCCAGCGCCAAGATCGATCCGGGCTATCGCCGCGCCGAGGGTGTGTACGACGGCCGGCCCACGGTCTGGATCAATGCCGGCAACATCGCCACCGAGCAGCGCTTCGCGCAGGTGCTGGCCCACGAGGCAATCGGGCACTACGGCGTCGAGTCCGTGGTGGGGACCAAGGACTGGGCCCAGATCGTGGATGCGATCGACAAGCTGGCGGCGGATGGTTCCGGTACCGCTGCAATGAAGTCGGTGCTGGCCGACGTGACCAGGCGCTATGGCACTGTCGATCGCGAGACCTTCGCCAAGGAAGTGATCGCCGTCATGGCCGAGCGGGGGATCCGCAACAGCTTCACCAGCCGCGTCGGCGCCGCGGTGCGCCGCTTCCTGCGCCGCGTCATGCCGTCGCTGAAGTGGTCCGAGGGTGAGGTCCGAGACCTCTTGAGCCAGGCCGACGGCTTCCTGCGTGCCGGCATGTCGGCGCAGGCACAGCGGGAAATGGTGCGGTCGTACTCGTTCGCACAGCCGCAGATCGACGGCCGCGGCGAGGCCTTCCTCGAGCAGAACGGTGGCCGATTTCTCCGCCGCAACGATCAGTGGTACCTCGCCGACGAGCGGGGCCGACCGGCTGACTTCCTGACCCTTGGTGCCGCGCGCGCTGAGGCGGAGCGCACCGGTGGCCAGGTGCTGGCCGATCCGGTTGAGAGTGGGCCGCGCACCTGGAGCGTAGTGCTTTCCAACGGCGCCGAGGTGACTCGAGCGGCCCGCGGCCGCCTCTTCAGCATGCCGCCGGCGGATGTGCTCGGGGACATCGATTCGATTCAGAAGGGGGTGCAGGCAGAGGGCGTGTTGGCGAGGGCGCGCCAGATGCTCGCCGACGCAGCGCCGCCGAAGCTGAAAGACAGCACGCGGCCGACCTGGTTGGGCGCGCTGGCAACGCGGCACCTCACCGAGCTGGGCGGGGACTACTTCCCGACCATCGGGCGCTATTCGGAATACTTGGCCGAAATGCAGGCCGATCGAAACAAGCTGCAGGCCGATGCGGAGATGATTGCCGAAGGCGCTCGGCAGTGGGCTGGCAAGCACAAGGCCGAGAGCCGCCGCCTGTTCGACCTCATGCACCAGGCCACGATTGATGGCGTGGATCCGTCCCGGGAATACCAGCCGCTGCAGTTCACGGCGCCGGGTGGGCAGGGCCTACAAGAAGTCAACCGCAAGAACGTGCTGCATGCGATCAAGGTCATCCAGCAGCAGATGCGGGAACGTAGTGGCGACACCAAGACGAACATGATGAACGAAGTGAAGACGTTAAAGGCGATGCTGAAGGCCGAGCCGCGGCGCAGGCGACAGTACGCCCCGCTTGTTCAGCAGTGGTCCGAGCTGTCACCGGAAGCGCAGGCGCTGTACACGCAGTTCCGTGATGCCTATCGGTCCCGGTCCGATGCAGTGGAAGAGGCGCTGGTCCAGCGCATCGAGGACCTGAAGGGCGACGATCTTGTCGGGGAGAAGGTCCTCAGCGAAAGCAGCCGCCGCATGCTCGTGCACAAGATTCGAACGCAGTTCGAGACCGCGCGCCTGCAAGGGGTCTATTTTCCGCTTCAGCGCTTCGGCAAGTACTTCGTCGCCGCGCAGAAGGATGACGCCAATACGTTCCTGATGTTCGAATCCCAGAATGAGCTGGAGCGTGCAGTGAAGGACCTGCAGCAGCGGGAATGGGTCATCACCGCACGTGGCATGAAGTCCAAGGGCAGGGCTTCCGAAGCTCCCAGCGGGACGTTTGTCGCAGATGTGATTGACCAGCTGCGCAGCTCCCATGTGTCGGATGCCGTCCAGGACCAGGTGTACCAGCTGTACTTGGAGACCATGCCCGAATTGTCGATGCGCAAGCACCAGATTCATCGCAAGTCGGTGCCAGGATTCGACCCCGATGCCGTGCGTGGCTTCGCCTACAACATGCACCACGGGTCGCACCAGCTTGCCAGATTGCGCTACGCCCACAAGTTGCAGGGTGTTCTAACCGACTTGGCGAAGGCGCAGAAGGAAAATCAGAGCTCACCCAGCGCCGACACCCGCAAGATCGTAGCGGGCGATGCAGTTTTGGAGGAGCTGGGTCGCCGGCACGAATGGATCATGAATCCGTCCGATTCGGCGTTGACCAATCTGATCTCGTCCTTCGGCTTTACCTACTACCTCGGCGCCACGCCGGCGGCCGCACTGGTGAACGTGACCCAGACCGCTCTGGTCAGCTACCCCTACCTGGCCGCTCGCCACGGTGGGATCAAGGCAATGAATTACGTGCTGGCCGCCAGCCGCGACGCTGTGCGCACCGTGGGCAACATCCAGAAGACTCTGACCGACCCTGACGAGCTACGTGCCTATCAGGCGCTGGAGGTCGCCGGCGCCATCGAGAAGACGCAGGCCCACAATCTCGCCGGCATCGCCGAGGGTGGCATGGCCGGCTACAACCCGGCCTGGAGCAAGGCCATGGAGATCATCGGTTGGGGCTTCCACAAGACCGAGGTCATCAACCGCGAGGCAACCGGCATGGCCGCCTACCGCCTGGCGCGCGCAGATGGCAAGTCGTTCGACGAGGCGGTGAAGTTTGCCCGGGACGCAATCTTCGACACCCACTTCGACTACAGCAACGCCAACCGCGCCCGCTTCATGCAGAGCGGCACCGCCAAGGTGGTGTTGATGTTCCGGCAGTACAGCCTGAACATGACCTGGGCGCTCGGGCGGATGGTGTGGCAGGCCACCAAGGGGCAGGATCCGGAGGTGCGCCAGGTTGCCCGGCGCAACTTGACCGGCCTGCTGGGCATGAGCGCGCTGTTCTCTGGCGCCATGGGCCTGCCGATGATGGGAATGATCATGGGGGCGCTCAACGGCATCCAGGCCACCTTCGGGGATGACGACGAGCCGTGGGATGCCGAGACCGAGCTGCGGGCGTTCCTCACCGGCATGCTGGGGCAGGGCGGCGCGGACCTGTTGCTGCATGGTCCGGCCGACAAGCTGACCGGCGCGAACATTTCCGGCCGCGTTGGATTGGACAGCCTGTGGATCCGCGACGCCGATCGTGAGCTCGATGGCCGCGGCATGTACAGCCATCTCCTTGAGCAGGCCGCCGGCCCTATGGGTGGCGTACTGAAGAACGTCCTGGTCGGCAAGCAGCAGATTGATGAAGGGCACACATGGCGGGGTGTGGAAACCATGTTGCCGAAGGGCCTGAAGGACATCATGAAGTCCATCCGCTACTCGAGCGAAGGAGTCAACACGCTTCGCGGTGATCCCGTGGTTGAGGATCTCAACCCGTGGCAGATCGTGCTGCAGGGCAATGGTTTTGCGCCGGAGAAGGTGTCCCGACAGTACGAGACGACGCGCGCGCTGAAGAACTACGAGCAGCACGTACTCGACAGGAAGCAATCCCTACGGAATGCCTTTGCAATGGCGGTGCGCAATGGCAGCGCCGCAGATCGCGCCTCGGTGCTGGCCAAGATTCGAGACTTCAACAGGGCTTGGCCACAGATCGCTATTGATTCGGCGAGTCTCAATCGCGGCATCTCCGGACGGGCGCGGTATAGCGCCCAAGCGGAGAATGGCGTGATGTTGAACAAGCGGCTGCGCGGCCAGTTGGTTGACCGCGTCACGCCGGGGGGCGATCAGTAAGTGCTCCGGTACTGCCCAGTGTTTGGATCCCATATCTGGTTTGGTGCGACCCGGACGGCACCATTGATGGGCATGCCGGTCTGCGAGTCGATGGCATTTACGGGCTGGCCGATACCGGGGTCGTAGGCAGGCTTTGGCGGCTGATAGTCACCGACGCCTTGGTAGCCCGCCTCCTGCAGGGCGGCGTTCATAGCCGCTCGCCGCGCGGATGCACTGCCCTTGTAAGCCGAGTCAGTCGCGATCTGCCGTAGCTTGTCCTGCAGACTCATGCCGCCCGGGTTGGCGATGATTCCGCCTCTGCTTGGAGGTCGCGCGGCACTAGGTGCAACAGTGGGGCGCTGGTGACTGGAATAGTCGGCGGCCTGGGAGCCTGTCGAGCCGTACTGGACAGTCGGGCTGTCCGGCACGCGCTTGTAGTTGATGGCCTTGGATGCTGTTCCCTTAGGGCATGGCGTCTGCTGGTAGACGCCATTGCCACAGGAATAAATCTGCTGGGCCGAGGCTGTCGGCAGCGCAATGGTGATTGCAAATGCAACAGCTGCGATGACTCTCACCATCTGCTCATCCTCTCCCTAGATTCGTTCAGGATATTGAGGCAGCGGGCGCCGCGCAACGTTGAGCCGCGAAGCGATGTGCTTGCATGGAGGCATCGTGAATGCATCGGCGATGTTGCCGACGCTACTGGAACAGGGGTCAGCAGTCGATGGAAGAGAAGGACTTGCAGGTGGTGGCCATTGGAGAAGGAAAGCAGGAGAACGACCAGCCCATGGACAGCGGTGCTGGTTTTCCTTCCCCTGCAATAGGCTTGGACGTGGAACCCAAGGCATCTAGGGGGCGGCACGCCGGCCGCCAGACGCTGGAGAAGGGCATGGAAGACGAGCGCCACAAGGCTCAGGTGGTCTCGATGGAGGCCTTCAAGGCAGGCCGGGCAGGGCAGGTCCCCGCAGAGGTGCTGGAGATGTATGACGAGTTGACCCGCGACCAGCATGCGCTGGTACGGACCTCGACCGTGCTTCTGGCAGCTTTGCGGAGGCGATTGGGCCTGCCGGACCTGTAGCTCAAAGAGGGTCGCAGCGGCGGCCCTTCTCAAGCATCGGCGCGACTCTGTCCAGAAAGCGCTGTAACTCCACCGTAGGCTCAACCCTCCTGACCTTGATCTTCAGAAGGTCTGTGTTCGGGTCGGCGAGAGGGATAGCTCTTTGGTCATCTTCGTGGCAGGCCTGTCGGCGCTGGGAGAATAGCTGGGTAGGTTCTATTTCCGCTGCTTGAGTCGCATAGACCGGCCTTTGCTCGAAGCACTCTGCCAGTTATTAAGATTTGTCTGATATTCTGGTTTGGACCGTAGATGCCACTATGTGGGAGGCGATACGCCTTCACTTTGATCGGAGAGGAAAAGGATATGAGGTACATGTTGTTGTTGACGGGAGATGGCGATGTCCCTGCGTGGGAAGGCCTGAATGAGTCTGAGCAGGCCGCACTTATGGAACGGTTCGAACAGTTCCAGAGTGAGTGCGATGCCAGCGGCGTCGAAATCCTGGCCGGAGAAGCGCTGCAAGGCGGTGAATCTGCCACGACCGTGTGTAGATCAGGCGGTGCGAGGGTGGTCTCTGAAGGACCGTATGCCGCCGCCTATAAAGGCTTGGGTGGCTTCTTCCTTGTGGAGACACCAAATTTGGATCTACTTCTGAAACTCTCGGACGTTCTACCGCCGTACGACATGGAGTTCCGGCCAGTGGATATGATGGGGTGAACCTGAGAGTGTCAGCACATACGGTAGCAGTGTAGGTGCTTGAGCATTGGCAGTGCGGGTGCCATCGAAAGTTGACCAAGAAGTTGACCGAACGCTGCCAAGCGCTGCTCAGTTCTGCTCATGCTGAAGTTGTGAACAAAAAAGCCCATCAAGCTAATGCATTGATGGGCTTCGTTATCTTTTGTTTTGCGAAACCGGCGCCGATGGCATCACGGGGAACTGAAGTTTCAAGTGATTTTGATCAATTGCGTGCGTGGCCTGGATTGATCAAGGCTACATGCTTTGATGAGTGGATCACAAAATGTGATCGTCATGAGCGCAACATCCTTTACAACGGAATTGACGACTTCTGGCTGATAGATCACCAGCTTTTGGCAGCTCTGCGGAGGCGATTGGGCCTGCCGGACTTATGAGCTACAGAGCTACATCGTTGGGCCCCGTGTAGTCGATTTAGAGGTTCTGCGAATTGCAGGGATGGGCGTCCATGCCCCGTGCATCCAGCACCGTGGTGTCCATCATCCACTAAGACGTACGGGGTTTCATTTCGAAACCCCTATCCTGATGGGTCTCACCAGCTGTACGAAAGGCCCAACTGCCCGCTGGTATCGCGGAAGCCCATGCCGCCGGTCTGCCGGCTGATCTCGCCCCAGCCACGCCAGCCGCCCGACAGATTCACCTGCACGCCGGCCTTGGCTTCGTAGATGTCACGCGGCAACTGCCGGCGCAGGCGTTCGCTGTCCACAGCGATGGCTACGTCGTTGCCACCGGACCACCAGTTCACCGCGACGAACGGCTGTACCTGCCCTTGGCGCTGCGTCAGCGAACGGGTGTACAGGCGCAGACCCACACGCGTGGTGGTGCTGTCCTTGTCGTAACCTTCAACCACCGTGCCGTTGGCCTCGACCACGCGGTCGGCGTCGTAGCGGCTGTGGATCACCTGCAGCTGTGGCTCCAGGTAGACACCGCGCTGCGCCGTGCGCTGCACGGGCAGCACATAGCCTGCCTCGGCCGATCCGGTCCAGCTGCTCGAACGGTAGTGCTCCTTCTGCAGCCCTTCGCCCTGCACGCTGTTGCGGAACCGCCCGTACTGCAACCAGCTGTCCACATACGCACCGCTGTCCATCCGCGCGTCCTGCAGCCAGGTGGCATACAGGCCCAGGCTGGCGCCGTTGACCACACCGCGCGCGGTGAAACCGGTCACCTGCGATCGACTGTCGTTGCGTGCCCGGCCTTGGCCGGCCATCACACCTGCCTGCAGCTGGCCACCGGCATTGGCTTCGAAGCGACGACCGACACCCAGCAGCACGCTGTTGAGTTCGCTGTCCACATCGACCTGGCTGCCGCGGCTGCCGGGCTGGCTGCTGCGCACCTGTGCCCAGGCAATGGCGTCGCTGCCGCCGTCGGTTGCATCGGCAGGATCGCCACTGCGGTCGTACAGGCTGTGCCGGAACATGCCCAGTGCGCTGCTCTGGTTGGCCATGTACACCGCCGGCTCCGGGCGCTCCACACGCGGCGGGACCGGCGGTAGCGGCGGTAGTGGCGGGTCGACCGGCGGGGCCACCGGCGGATCGATCGGCGGAGCAGGCGGATCAATCGGCGGCTTCGGCGGGTCGGGCGGTTCCGGCGGGTCGACCGGCGGGTCGTATTCCGAGCGCAGGTACCAGCTGCCGTCATCCGGCGTGGAGACGCCGCCCTTGTACAGGAAGTAGTCGTAAGCGCCGGCCACCGCGCGTCCCTGCAGCGAGAACTGCGCATCGGACTGGCCAGCCACGCTGATCAGGCGGATGCCTTCGCTGGTCAGGGCACCGGCGCCCCCCGCGTTGCGCACGCTGACAGAGGCCGTGCCACTGCTGTTGCCCTGGATCACCAACTGGTCACCCCGCGAGGCATCGTCGCCCAGTGCGCGGTTGAACAGCCAATGGCCATCGTTGCCGACATAGTCGCCGGTGACGGTCAGGGTCTTGAAGTCGTCGGTGGTGGGTGCGACGAAGGCGATGGTGCCGGCATGGTCCAGGGAGCCGACGCTGGAAGTGCCACGCACGTTCCACTGGCTGCTGCCATCCATCGCCAGCTGTGCGACCTGGTAGCCCGAGTCGTTGCGCAGCGCACCGTTGAACACGGTGCCGTTGCGCAGCGTCATCTGCACGTTGGCGGTGGCGCTGTCGACGACTACGTCGCCGTAGAGTTTGCTTCCGCTAACGTCGAAGAGGACCCTGTGCGTTGCCACCGGAGGTCCGGCGACAGCGGATGGGTCTAGGAGTTGCTCCAGAGGAAGTACACCGGTGACATCCTCTACCAGGAGGAGGGTCCCGCTTCCAAAGTTTGATCTGCCCACAACCGTGGAATCGCTGATCGACAATTGATGTTCGCCACCGCTTAGGCGCAGCGCTGCAGAGTCTTGTGAATCCACCCAGTTGCCATGCGTCAGCAGCAGCGAACCCTGATCAGTCGAGGTGCGTCCGTACATCCAAATGCCGTGAGAGCTCGATCCGCTTGTGATCAGCTGCGTGCCTTTGACGTCGAGAGTGGCGCTGCCTGCGACGATGGCATGGGCATCATTTCCATATGTGCTGATCCGCGTTCCAGTCAGGCTCACAGCTCCTTTGCTGGAAATTCCATCAGCCATAACACCGAATGCAACGTCTCCAAGGGTGGTAATGTTCCCCCCGTTGAAGGCGAAGCTTCCTTCTAGCACCATTGCGCCAACACTGCCGCGCGACGCGGTGTGTATTGCGACGTCGTTTGCGTCGACGGTTGCCAAACTATCTATTCCGTTGACCATGACACCAAAGCCATTCTCGCCATTGGTGGCAATGGTTGAGTCTTCCAAAGAGATTCTGCCGCCGAGGCTCGTGACTCCATAGCTAACGGTTCCGTACGCCTTAATCACGGAATCGCGCACGTTCACGCTTGCAGATCCACTGGGCTCCGCAATCAGAATGCCCGACTTCATGCTCGAGCTATCATCGCCATCGACGGTAATAGTCATGGACTCCAGATCCGCAGTAGTGCCCGCTCCGTATAGGGCAAGACCCGCCCACCCAGCGAGAATCGTGGCATCTGAAATGCGCGCGCTCGCAGCTGGATTAGTGTCGTTCAAAGAGCTGTCTAACCTGATGCCAACCCCCAGCGACTGGATGCTGCCGGCGCTAAATGAAACTGAGCCGCCCCAGGCAATGATTCCGCCGCCATGCTGGCTATTCACGACGCTAGTGCCTGTAGCCAAAAAGTCTGATTCCTCAAGGTGAACTGCAGCTGCAGTTGCAGACTGTGTCTTGATAGAGGCATCCTCGAGGCGCACGCTTGTCTGGAAGGTGGCATGGACTGCCGAAGCCGACCAGCCAGTCGTGCTTAGGCAGACGTTTCTTGCTCGAATGCTGCTTCCGGAGTCCTTTAGGTCTAAGCCATAGGAGGACTGGCCTTGAGTGCTGATACTCCCGTCCGAGATATCGATTTGTCCGCCGCTGCGTGCTACCAACGCGCTCGCGTTTTCTCCCCGGGTTGTAACGTCAAGCGACGATGCAATGATGTGCCCGGAGTTCAGTGCGTACAGACCATAGGTGTTGTCACCCACCGCTTGCAGAATTTCGTCCTGAACGGTGAGATTGGTGCCATCGGCGGTGACCAGACTCGCTGGCGATTCTTGTGCTTGGGCCGCAGCGATGGGGAAAAGAGCGGCTAGAACCGCGCAGGAGAGGGGGTTCTTCCGGATGCTCATGTGGACCTCAGTGTCGAAAAGGCAAGCCTCCGGGTGGTCAGGGTGCCGAATGAGAAGGCCAGTGATAGCTGCAGCCAACGGCAGCAGGACACGGACCGACGTTCCGCCGACTGCGGAGTCGGTGATCGGATGTCTCTCATTGGGCTACAGGCGCAGGCAGCCCTGATCACCTAGGATGCAGCCAATTCTGCTGGCGCTGGTCTGGCCAAAGAATCAGGCGATTCTTATTCTTTCGATTGCGGGAAGAACAGATCGGCTCCAGGCGCAATGATTCCGTGGCTCGGACTAAGCTGTCCGTCAACGTACTTCGAGGCTGCTGGCAAGAAGGACTAGCTCCTGGTTGCTCGAAACGCCAAGCTTCCTCATGGCGTTGACCTTCTGCGAGCTGATGGTTTTGCTGCTTCGTTGAAGCAGCGAGGCGATAGCCGTGACGTTCATGCCGGACAAGTAGAGTTGCAGTACTCGCTTTTCGGATGGAGAGAGGTGCGCAGCGTTTGGGGACACGGGTTGCCGCTCCCTCGCATCTCTGGAGTTCCCGATTTTGAGGTTGCCGATCACTCCGCAAATCAGAGCGTTGATGGCACAAGCCTTGCTTTGTACTAGGTGGGCGCCGGCGCGCAGGAGGCGGTGGCGCAACACCTCGCTTGGGCGCGGCATGATTACGATGATCCGGCTCCGCGGTGATAGTCGGCCGATCTCCCGGACCGGAGCATGGCTAACTGTCGCGGCCTCTTCAACCTGTAGGTTATAGCCAGTGATGACCACGTCCGGCTGATGTTGGGCAACCAAGCTAAGAAGCGTGGCAAGCTGCGTAGTCTGGCCGCTGATCGTGATATGCGGAACGACTCGCAGCGAACTCACCAAGCCTAGTGCAAATATGGCATGTTCGTCCGCTACAACCACAGTCTTGCCGTCTGGAATGAAGTGGCTTCCGTCGGCCATGACTTCAACCTGCGGCAATGCGCGCCATGCGAGGGCGCAGTAGCCAAGAGAACAGGCCCTGTTTGGCAGTTTGGAGCGGCGGCGTAGTCGCAATGAACGCCGGCCATGCCTTTCTAGCCTGCTTCAGGCCATGCAGGGCAAGTTGCACATCTGCTAGAGGCATTTGCGTACGCTGCGCGATGCCACGGGCGCTGGCGCCCTTTTCCAGCATCGGCGCGACCCTGTTCAGGAATAGCTGCAGTTCAAGCGGAAGGTCAACTTTCTTTGCTTTGATCAGCATGAACACGGTGTCCGGGTCGGACAGCTGGGCAGCCACCTGTCCCGTGTCAGGAGCGGCGTGCTGGCGACGTGGAAAAAGCTCTGGTAGCCCCATATGTACGGCCTGGGTGGTGTAGATCGGTTTTTGCTCAAAACTGAAATTGCAGTGATGCCCGGCGAACCAGCGTGCAAGCTTGAGAATTTTGTCCTTTCCCTCGATTTTCTGTTCGATGGAGAACGATGCGATCAAGCCGGCAGCTACGTGGACGCTCAGGGTCTTTCCCTGCACTGGTCCGAGGGAAAGTACCCCACTCCTGCCGCCCACCAGCGCGATGATCTCTTCCAGGTCGATGTCGTCGAGGTGACCATAAATCGACATTCCAGTGCTCTCCGGATTATTCCATGTTGCAGTCACGCACTTGGCAGGATCGGCGCGACGCTAAGGTGGCGAGAGTAGTTTGAAGAGTGTGCTGATGGGAATGAGAACTTTCCTATTTTTGGTCCTCTGTTGGTTGTCGTCGCTTAGGACGGGGGCTGTTGGATGACCGGAGGATAGAAATTAAGGATTGCCTTATTTGAAATGGAGTGGGAGCGCACTAGCATCCCTATTTCTTCGGATTTCTAGTCGCATGCATGGTGTGAGTAGATGTCAAAGCAACCATCGCGGGCCGGGAGAGCAAGGAAAGGAGAGGTGTGATGCGATTGATCAGGGTTCTGCTGGTTGGTGATCGAACCATGGACCGAATTGCTATGGAGTCGCGCTTGTCGATTGACGATAGGATTGTGGTAGAAACCGTTGGCGACATTTGCAGCGCTGCGACACTCGTGGAATGGCGGCACTACAGCTTGGTGGTGGTGAACGCGTTTGGCCTTGGACGATCACTAGTGGATCTGATCAACTGCTTCTCCCTGCACTCGCCACAGTCGCGGATTGCCTTTTTTGGAGGCAAGTCGACCGCCATGGTTAGGGCCGCCGAGATGATTGCCGAGGCCCGGGGGGTGGGGGTGCTGAGGGGATTGAGCTTGGACGACTTCGATGGCAAGTGCGCGGAATTCCGAGCGTTCGTCGATGAAGTTGCCCGAGGGGCTACCGTCGTGCCCTTGCTTTGCCGTGGATTTAGCCGTGGATAGTGGGTGGCAAATTGCTGGCAGAAAAGCTGGCACTACGCTGCCAATCGATGCCCATTTCTGCCCATGCGGACGTCCTGAACGAAAAAGCCCATCAAGCTAAAGCATTGATGGGCTTCGTTATTCTGGTATTTGCGAAACCGGCGCCTATGGCGTCACGGGGACAATGCACCCCCGGTTTCTTCAAGTTCTGCAAGGTACGAGGCCTGTTCCGTGTCGCCACGGTCAGTGCCTGCCCAACGCTGCGCATGCTACGCCAAAAAACCTGAACAGTCACCCGCTTCCGCAGGTCGCTTGCTAGCATCGGCGGTTCCGTTAGTCGCCCAGGGAATGGACCGCATGCAGCTCGAAATCGCCGTGACCGACGCCCCCAGCCCGCAAGCACTGGAGCTGATTGCCGATGGCCTGGATCAGTTCAATCTGCAGGCGGCCGGCCATGCCGATCGACGCACCTTGGCCGTGCTGGCCACCGATCCGGCCAGCGGCGAAGTGGTGGGTGGCTTGAGCGGGCGCACCTCGCTGGGCCTGTTGTTCATCGACCTGTTCTACCTGCCGCCCGCAAACCGGGGTAATGGCCTGGGGTCGCAGATGCTTGCCGCTGCCGAAGAGGAAGCACGCCGGCGCGGCTGCCGTTCCGCCGTGCTCTACACCATCAGCTTCCAGGCGCCGGACTTCTATGTGAAGCATGGCTGGACCGTATTCGGCCAGGTCCCGTGCGATCCGCCGGGGACCAGTCGCGTGTTCCTCAGCAAGGATCTCCGCGCGGCGTGAATGGCAGGCGTCGGCCGGTCGCCACGCCAATCCGCAACATGTTGTAGAGCGTCCGTCATAGCGGATTGCTAACGTCGTGGGCACGAATTTGCGACACACTGGCTACGACCATTCCAGCCAGAACAGATACGGAGACGGCCGGTGACCGAAGCAATGCAACAGCGCAGCCTGCGTCAGCTGGTTGGCCCGGTAGGGGCCGATTACCAGCGGCGGGCACTGCCGCCCGGCTGGGTCTGGGCGGTGCTGGCGGTGTTGTTGGCTGCAACCTGGGTAACCGAGTTGCCGGCCACGGCTGCAGCCGCGCTGATCGCCAGTGCGGTGGTGGTGCATTGGCCTCGGCGTGGCCGCTTCCATTGGCTGGGCTGGCGGCTGCCGGCCCTGGCGGTACTGGCCGCACTCCTGTGGGGTCCGGATGTGCTGTCACAGTGGTTCGAGCATGGCCTGGCCCTGACCCTCATGTCGCTGGCCAGCCTGAGCATTGGCGTGCACGTGTGGCAGTCGCGGCAACTGGCGCGGCAGCTGCAGGCCTCCGCCGACGCGCTGGACGACGCCCAGTTGCTGGCCCTGCTGCCCGTCGATGCGGCGCGGCTGGCACAGCAGTGGCGTGCCGGTGATGATCGCCATGCTCCTGAGCTGTCGGTGGTGATGCACCTGGCAGTGATGCACGCGGCGCTGTCACCGCGTCTGCGCGGGCAGGGCATGCTGGCGGGTTGAGTCGTTGCCCGAAACGGTGGGCGACGCCCCGCGCTTGGGCAGTCTGGCGCAGTCCTTCGAAAGCCGACGGAGGGGCCGTGGGCTAAAGGCCTGGCAGCACCTTGCGCAGATAGATCCGCTCGTGGCCCGGCGGGCAATCGGGGAGCCGCCCGAACACTTCATAGCCCTGTCGCAGGTAGAAGTGTTCGGCCTGCCAGTCGAAGGTGTCGAGCATCACCCCGCACGCACCAGCGTCACGGGCCTGGGTCTCGGCATCCGCCAACAGGCGCTGGCCGATGCCACGCCCGCGAAGTTCCGGGTCGACCCACAGGACATGCACCTGCAGCCAGCCTGCGCAGACATCGGCAAGCAGTCCGCCCCGCAGTTCACCTTGTTCATCGCGCCAGGCCAGCCGGACCGGCACGTCTTCGAAGTCGAAACCGCTGCTGGCGCGGTTGAACGCAGACAACCGCGCGCACAGCTCGCGCGCGTCTTCAGCATTGGCCGCCGCAGGAGCGTCGGCGCGCTCCATCAGGCGTCGCGGTTGCCGCGACGCATTACCCGCTGCTTCTCGATCGCCCAGTCACGATCCTTGGCGGCATCGCGCTTGTCGTGGGTCTGCTTGCCCTTGGCCAGCGCCACTTCCAGCTTGATCTTGTTCTTGCTCCAGTACATGGCGGTGGGCACGATCGTGTAGCCATCACGCTCGACCTTGCCAACCAGCTTGTCGATCTCGCTCCGGTGCAGCAGCAGCTTGCGCTCGCGCCGGTCGTTGGCCACCACGTGGGTGGAGGCCTGGATCAGCGGGGTGATCTGCGCGCCGATCAGGAAGATCTCGCCGTCCTTCACATAGGCGTAGGCGTCGACGATGTTGCCGCGGCCAGCGCGGATCGACTTCACTTCCCAGCCCTGCAGGGCCAGGCCGGCTTCGAAGCGGTCTTCGATGTGGTACTCGTGACGGGCACGCTTGTTCAACGCGATGGTCTTGTTGGCCGTCGCGCTCTTTGCTTTATCCTTGCCGGTGTTCTTGCTCATTTCCGTATTGTCTCCGATTCGGGCCCGCCCGGTCGATTGCCGAAGCGTCCTGTATTCATGCCTACTATCCGCCGCAGTGCCCTGGTCGAACATTCGGCCGCGCGCATGTTCGATCTGGTCAACGACGTCCAGGCCTATCCGCGCCGCTTCCGCTGGTGCTCCGACGCCCGCATCCTCGAGCAGGGCGAAGACCGGCTGGTCGCTCGCCTGGACCTGGGCTTGGGTTCGTTCAGCACCTGGTTCCAGACCGAAAACACCCTGCAACGCCCGCACAGCATCGACATGCAGCTGCGCGAGGGGCCGTTCAAGCAACTGCACGGCCGCTGGGAATTCCACGCCCTGGCGGAAGATGCCTGCAAGGTCACCCTCACCCTGGACTTCGAGCCGAGTTCACGCCTGCTGGGTCCGGCGCTGGCCATCGGCTTCCAGGGATTGGCCGATCGCATGGTCAACGATTTCGTCCGCGTCGCCGACGAGGGCTGAACGATGATCGAGGTCGAGGTCGTGCTGGCCTGGCCACACCAGGTGCTGTCGCGCCGGCTGCAGCTGGAGGAGGGGGCGACCGTGGCTGATGCCGTGGCAGCGGCCCGGCTCGAAGGCAGTGCCGACTGTCCTGCCGCCGCCGTGCATGGCGTACTGGCGCAGCCGCATCAGGTGCTGCTGGATGGTGATCGTGTGGAGCTGCTGCGTGGCCTGCAGGCCGACCCGAAGGACAACCGCCGGCGACGCGCGCGCGGCGGTTGATCTCCAAGGCCCGTCCGGAGGACGGGCAGGGTGGCTCAGCGGCCGCCCTTCTTCTTCTTGTCCTTCGGCAGATTGCGGCCGAACTGGCGCACGGTCTGCTGGGCAAGGGCCTTGTCGTTGGCCGGGAAGTAATCGCCTTCCCAGCGGGTGACCACATCATTTTCGAAGTACACGACGAAATTCTTCACGTCGGTACGGCCCAGGCGGTTCACGCGCTCGGTCGAGGTGTAGTCCCAACGCTGGGCGTGGAACGGATCCGGCACCGACGGGGTGCCCAGCAGGGCAGTGACCTGCTGCTTGCTCTGCCCGACCTGCAGTTTGGCAACGGCATCTTCCCGGATCAGGTTGCCCTGGTAGATGGGTTGCTTGTAGATGATGCCGCACCCGGTGGTGGACAAGGCGACGGCGGCGACCAACAGGAGATTGCGCATCGGGACTGGCGGTTGGGGAAATCAATCCGATGATACACTCCCGGCGTGCCACCGCGACCCAATCCGAGGCAGCTGGCGCTAAATCGCCAATGAACGGAGACCTATGGAAACCCACGACCTGCGTAAAGTCGGCCTGAAGGTGACCCATCCGCGGATGCGGATCCTGGCGCTGCTCGAGCAGCGCAATGCCCAGCACCACATGACCGCCGAAGACATCTACCGCCAGCTGCTGGAGCATGGCGACGAGATCGGCCTGGCCACGGTGTACCGGGTGCTGACCCAGTTCGAGGCCGCCGGCCTCGTGCTCAAGCACAATTTCGAAGGCGGCCAGGCCGTCTACGAACTCGACCGCGGCGGCCACCACGACCACATGGTCGATGTGGACAGCGGCAAGATCATCGAGTTCGAAAGCACTGAGATCGAAGACCTGCAGCGCAAGATCGCTGCCGATCATGGCTACGAGCTGGAGGAACACTCGCTGGTGCTGTACGTGCGCAAGAAGCGCAAGTAAGCCGCGCAGCCAGTTGATTGCGACGAAACCCCGGGCATGCCCGGGGTTTTTGTTTGTCTGGCCTCAGCGTCGCGGTAGATCCACGCCATGCGTGGATGGCCCCATCAGGACGTCCAGATCCACCGCCTCGGCCATCGCCCGGTTCCCTGCATCGCCCGGGTGCAGGTGGTCGCCGGAGTCGTAGGCAGCCGCCATCCGTGAGGGATCGGCCGGATCGCGAAGGGCCGCGTCGAGGTCGATCACCGCGTCGAACGGGCTGTCCGTGCGCAGCCAGGCGTTGAGCCGCTGGCGCAGGGCGTCCTTGTCCGCGGCGTAGTAGTCGTCCAACGGGGTGCCGGGCAGGGCGCCGGCAAACGGGGTCAGGGTCGCGCCGAGGATGCGCAGGCCGCGGGCATGGGCGCGCTGGGCCAGGTCGCGGTAGCCGGCCTGCAGCTCGGCCAGGCTGGGCCGGGCCTGCGCGCGGGCAAAGGCCGTGCCCGGCCAGCTGATGTCGTTGATGCCGATCAGCACGATCACACTGGCGACACCGGGCTGGTCGAGCACGTCACGCTGGAAACGCTTGCGGGCCGATTCGCCCATGCCATCGTGCAGCAGGCGACCGCCGGATATGCCGGCATTGACCACCGCTACACCTTCTGGTGCCAGCCGCGCGGCGAGGTGATCGGTCCAGCGCTGGTCCTGGTCGAGGCTGGCGGTGGCGCCATCGGTGATTGAATCGCCGATCACCACCACGCTGCGCGCGATGGCCGGGGCCTCGATTTCGATAGCCGACAGGAGCAGGCGGGCCGTGGTGCTGCTGGCGTCCCGCAGCGCGGGCCGTTGATGCTGGTCGCCCGGCGCAATCCAACTGGTCTGCCGCCCTTCCCAATGGAAGGTCTGCAGCGGCGTGCGGTCGGGCAGGTAAACGCTGACCTGCACCGCCTGCCGATCAGCGGTGGGAAGGGGGAGCGGATCGCTCAGGCGGTCCTGCCCGGGCGCAATCACGACCCCGGGCTGGCCGTCGAAGCGCAGCGGCTGCGGCGTGTCCCCGGTATGGGCGGCGATGCTGGCAGCGCCGATCCGCAAAGGTTGGGTGCCGTAGGCATTGCTCAGGCGGATCCGCAGGCGGGACCCGCCCAGACTGATGCGAGCGCTCTGGCGAAAGGTCTGGTCCTGCAGTTGGCCGGGAATGAGGGTAGGAAACAGGAAATCGCTGCCCCACACCGGCTGCGGGCTGGCTTGCCAGCTGGCCACCCAGTGCGGGGCAGGTGACGCGGCGGCGGCGCCGGACAGGACAAGCAGGGCGGTGGCGGTCAGTTGGCTCAGGCGATTCATCGGGATGACCCGGTGGGAGGGACGACCATGGTGCGTCCAGGGTCATCTGTGACCTAGACTGCGCATGGACAATCATCTGTGAATCGAATTCATTGGCATGGCACGCACCGACATCAACCGATCCGGCGAACTGGAAGTGTTCGTACGGGTGATCGAAACCGGCGGCTTTTCCGCCGCCGCCCGCAGCCTGGAGATGACACCGTCGGCGGTCAGCAAGCTGGTTGCGCGGCTGGAACAACGGCTGGGCACGCGTCTGCTGCAGCGCTCCACCCGCCAGTTGCAGCTGACCCCGGAGGGCTGCGCGTTCTATGAGCGCGGCCTGCGGGTGCTGGCCGATCTGGAAGAGGCCGAACGCTGTGCCAGCGCCCACGCCGAGCCGCGCGGGCGGCTGCGGGTCAATGCCAACGTGCCGTTCGGCCAGCATTTCCTGCTGCCGCTGCTGCCGGAATTCCTGCAGCGCCATCCGCAGGTCGGTGTGGACCTGACCCTGACCGACGAGGTGATCGATCTGCTGGAGCAGCGCACGGACGTGGCGGTGCGGGCCGGTCCGTTGAAGAGTTCCAGCCTGGTCGCGCGCCGGCTGGGTGCAACGCGGATGATGATCGTGGCGGCACCGGCCTATGCGGCACGACACGGACTGCCGGCCAATGCCGATGCGCTGCTGGCGCACAACCGGTTGGATATCGGCCATGCACGGTCGGTGCAGGGCTGGCCGCTGCTTCAGGATGGCCAGCAGCAGCGGGTGCTTCCGAGCGGGAATGCGCGCGCCAGCAATGGCGACGCGCTGCGTCAGCTGGTGCTGGGTGGGCTGGGCCTGGCCCGGCTGGCGGCGTTCCAGGTGCAGGCCGATATTGCGGCAGGCCGGTTGCTGCCGGTGCTGGAGGACGCCAACCCGGGCGACCTGGAAGAGGTGCACGCGGTGTTCCTGGGCCAGGGGGGCTACCTGCCGCTGCGGGTGCGCGCGTTCCTTGATTTCCTGGTGGAGAACGTCGATCTGACGCAGCCGCGGGGGTAGTGCCGGCCGCTGGCCGGCAGCGTCATGACCTTCGTCCGCGTGCGTCGGGTTGCCGGCCAGCGGCCGGCACTACCAGGTCTTCGTCCGCGTGCGTCGGGTTGCCGGCCAGCGGCCGGCACTACCAGGTCCTCGTCCACGTGCGTTGGGTTGCCGGCCAGCGGCCGGCACTACCAGGCGTCAGGCCTGCAGTAGATCCACGCCATGCGTGGATGAATGCCCCCGATTCACGCGCGCCAACAGGCGTGCAGGGACCTACACCTGCAGCAGCTTGCGCGCGGCGGCGCGGGCTTCCTTGCTCACTTCCACTCCACCCAGCATGCGCGCCAGCTCTTCCTCGCGGGCCTTTGCGTCGAGCTTCTCCACTGCGCTCTGGGTCATGCCTTCCACCGGTGCCTTGCTGACCCGGTAATGGGCGTGGCCCTTGGAGGCGACCTGCGGCAGATGGGTAACGCACAGCACCTGGCGCTTTTCGCCGAGGGCGCGCAGCTTCTGGCCGACGATATCGGCCACCGCGCCACCGATGCCGGAGTCGACTTCGTCGAACACCATGGTCGGCACTGCATCCAGGTCGAGCGCGGCCACTTCGATGGCCAGCGAAATACGTGACAGCTCGCCACCGGAAGCGACCTTGCGCAGCGCACGCGGTGGCTGGCCGGCATTGGCAGCCACCAGGAACTCGACGCGCTCGGCGCCCTGCGGGTCCGGCTTGCCGTTGTCCTGCGGCTCCAGCTCGATCAGGAACTGGCCGCCGCCCATGCCCAGCTCGGCAATGATGCCGGTGGTGGTGGCCGACAGCTCGGCAGCAGCGGTGCGACGGCTGGTGGTCAGTGCTGCAGCCTCGACACGCCAGGCCGCTGCGGCCTTCTCAATTTCGCCGGCCAGACGCTGCAGGCGCTCGTCGGCGCCGCGCAGCTGTTCCACTTCGGCGTGCATGCGCTCACGCTGCGCACCCAGCTCATCCATCGGCACGCGGTGCTTGCGGGCCAGGTCGTGCAGGCGGCCGAGGCGGCGCTCGTTCTCCTCGAACTGGTCCGGATCGGCGTCCAGGTCGTCATGCACCCGGTCGAGCAGGGCCAGCGCCTCGTGCAGCTGGATGGAGGCGCTGTCGATCAGGGCATCGACGTCGCCCAGGCGCGGGTCATGTTCGGCCACCCTGGCCAGTTCATGCCGCACCTGCTGCAGCAGGTCCAGCGCCGAGTGGCCTTCGTCGCCGTTGAGCTGGTCCGAAGCTGCCTGGCAGGCGGCCAACAGGGCGCTGGCATGCGCCTGACGGCGATGGCTGGCGCCGAGCGCGGTGATCGACTCCGGCTCCAGATCCTCACGGTCCAGTTCACGCAGCTGATGTTCGAGGAAGCCGATGCGGTCACTCACGTCGCCCTGTTGCGACAATGCGAGGGATTCATCGACCAGCGCCTGCCAGGTGGCGGCAGCGCGGCGCACCTGGCGGCGTTCGCTTTCGTTGCGGGCATAGGCGTCCAGCAGGGCCAGCTGCGACGGGCGCGTCAGCAGGGCCTGCTGCTCATGCTGGCCATGGATTTCCACCAGCAGGCCGGCGAGGTCGGCCAGCTGCGCCAGGGTGACCGGGCGGCCGTTGATCCACGAGCGCGAGCCGCCGTCGGCGCGGATCACGCGGCGCAGCTGGCATTGGTCTTCATCGTCCAGCTCATTGCTGGCCAGCCACTGGCGGGCGGCCTGCAGCTGGTCCAGCGCGAATTCGGCCGACAGTTCGGCCCGGGCCGCGCCATGGCGGACCACGCCGCTGTCGGCGCGCAGGCCGGACAGGAAGCCCAGGGCGTCGACCATCAGCGATTTGCCCGCGCCGGTCTCGCCTGAAACCACGGTCATGCCCGGCCCGAACTCCAGTTCGGTGGCGCGGACGACGGCGAAATCCTTGATTGAAAGATGTCTGAGCATGGGTAAGGGGGTGTCTGCAGCCGCGCAACGCTAGCACGCGCGGCGGGGTCGTCCAATGACTTGCCAAGGGGATGCGTCGCCATTATCTAATGTCCCTGTCTCACAGGTTGATTTCATGCACGGTTCTCCCGACCAACTTGCCCCGCGCGCGCGGCACCTGCTGCGCACGCTGATCGCGCGCTACATCCAGGATGGCGAGCCCGTGGGTTCGCAGACGCTGGCGCGCGTGGCCGGCCTGGAGGTCAGTCCGGCCACCATCCGCAACATCCTCGGTGACCTGGAAGACCTGGGCCTGCTGGCCTCGCCGCATACGTCGGCGGGCCGGATTCCGACCGCGCATGGCTACCGGGTGTTCGTCGACAGCCTGTTGCAGATGCAGCCGCCGGGCGAAGGGGAGCTGGCCCGACTGCGTCAGGAGCTGGCCGGAGGCGGCAGTACCCAGGCGCTGCTCGGCAGTGCGTCGGAGCTGCTGTCGGCGATGAGCCACTTCGTTGGCGTGGTCAGCGCGCCGCGCCGCGAGCAGTTCGCCTTCCGCCAGATCGATTTCGTGGCGCTGGACGGGCGCCGGGTGCTGGCGATCCTGGTGTTTGCCGACAATGAAGTGCAGAACCGGGTGATCGAGACCCGCCAGGACTTCGCGCCGGGGCAGCTGGAGCAGGTGGCCAATTACCTCAATGCCCACTTTGCCGGGCTGCCCCTGGCCGAGATCCGTACCCGCCTGCTGCTGGAGCTGCGCGACGCCCGTTCCGAGCTGGAACAGGTGCTGGCGCACAGCGTCGAGCTGGCCGAGCAGGCCTTGCAGCCGCCGGCCGACGACATGCTGGTGGCCGGCCAGACGCGTCTGATGGGGGTGCAGGACCTGTCCGACCTGGAGCGCCTGCGCGAGCTGTTCGAGCTGTTTTCCAGCAAGCGCGAGATCCTGCAGCTGCTGGAGCGGACCATCCAGGCCCCCGGCGTGCGCATCTTCATCGGCGAGGAAACCGGCGTGGTACCCCTGCAGGGCGTCTCGCTGGTCACCGCGCCGTACACCGCCAACGGCCAGGTACTGGGCGTGCTGGGCGTGATCGGGCCGAAGCGGATGGCCTACGACCGCATGATTCCGCTGGTCCAGGCCACCGCCGATGTGCTCGGCGCGGCCTTTTCGCCGGGCGGGCGAACTCCGGGTGCATCGGACGCTTGAAACGCAGCATCCCGCCCACACTAGGGTGGGTGGAGGCGGAGAGTGACCGCCAGGGACCCAGACATGAATCAAGATCAGCCAGACATCGCCGCCCAGCAGGCCGCCGCCGACGCAGCTGCCGCCGAGGGCGTCAACGAACAGATCGAACAGCTCCGTGCCGAAGTGGAGCAGGTCAAGGCCGAAGCGCTGCGTGAGCGCGCCGACCTCGACAACCAGCGCAAGCGCGTGGCCCGCGACATCGAACAGGCGCGCAAGTTCGCCAACGAGAAGCTGCTGGGCGAACTGCTGCCGGTATTCGACAGCCTCGATGCCGGCCTAAAGGCCGCCGGCGACGATGCCCATCCGCTTCGCGAGGGCCTGGAGCTGACCTACAAGCAGCTGCTGAAGGTCGCTGGTGACAACGGCCTGGTGCTGCTGGACCCGACCGGGCAGCCGTTCAACCCGGAACACCACCAGGCGATCAGCCAGGTCGCTGCCCCCGGCGCCGCCCCGGGCAGCGTGGTGACCGTGTTCCAGAAGGGCTACCTGCTCAACGAGCGCCTGTTGCGGCCGGCGCTGGTGGTGGTTGCCGCCGATTGACCGCGGGCGCCGGGCTTGGCCTGACGCGGGTTTTCCCGCCGCGACCGGGGCATCGGCACGACCGACGCTGAACGTGTTGGGCGAACGGAAACACAGCGTTCGGGGGATGGCTTGAATGTTCCACGAGCCTCCCCCACATCCCATTCATCCACCGGCCGAACGGCCGGACTGACAAAAACAACATCCTTCAAGGAGTCTCCCCCATGGGCAAGATCATTGGTATCGACCTCGGCACCACCAACTCGTGCGTGGCGATCATGGACGGCGGCAAGGCCCGCGTCATCGAAAATTCGGAAGGCGATCGCACCACCCCGTCGATCGTCGCCTACACCAAGGACGGCGAAGTCCTGGTCGGTGCCTCGGCCAAGCGCCAGGCCGTGACCAACCCGAAGAACACCTTCTACGCGGTGAAGCGCCTGATCGGCCGCAAGTTCACCGACGCCGAAGTGCAGAAGGACATCGCGCACGTCCCGTACAGCATCCTGGCCCATGACAATGGTGATGCCTGGGTGGCCACCAGCGATGCCAAGAAGATGGCACCGCAGGAAATCTCGGCCAAGGTGCTGGAGAAGATGAAGAAGACCGCCGAGGACTTCCTCGGTGAGAAGGTCACCGAAGCGGTCATCACCGTGCCGGCCTACTTCAACGACAGCCAGCGCCAGGCAACCAAGGACGCTGGCCGCATCGCCGGCCTGGACGTCAAGCGCATCATCAACGAGCCGACCGCGGCCGCGCTGGCCTATGGCCTGGACAAGGGCGACAACAAGGATCGCAAGATCGTTGTCTACGACCTGGGCGGCGGCACCTTCGACGTCTCGGTGATCGAGATCGCCAATGTCGACGGCGAGAAGCAGTTCGAAGTGCTGGCCACCAACGGCGACACCTTCCTGGGTGGCGAAGACTTCGACAACCGCGTCATCGAGTACCTGGTTGAAGAGTTCAACAAGGACCAGGGCATCGACCTGCGCAAGGATCCGCTGGCCCTGCAGCGCCTGAAGGATGCTGCCGAGCGTGCCAAGATCGAACTGTCCAGCGCCCAGCAGACCGAAGTGAACCTGCCGTACGTCACCGCTGACGCGTCGGGTCCGAAGCACCTGAACATCAAGCTGACCCGCGCCAAGCTGGAATCGCTGGTGGAAGAGCTGATCAGGAAGTCGATCGAGCCGTGCCGCGTTGCGTTGAATGACGCCGGCCTGCGTTCGAGCGACATCAGCGAAGTGATCCTGGTCGGCGGCCAGACCCGCATGCCGAAGGTGCAGCAGGCTGTCACCGAGTTCTTCGGCAAGGAACCGCGCAAGGACGTCAACCCGGACGAAGCCGTGGCACTGGGTGCTGCGATCCAGGGCGGCGTGCTGGGCGGCGACGTCAAGGATGTGCTGCTGCTGGACGTGACCCCGCTGTCGCTGGGCATCGAAACCATGGGCGGTGTGTTCACCAAGATCATCGAAAAGAACACCACCATCCCGACCAAGGCCTCGCAGGTGTTCTCCACCGCCGAGGACAACCAGTCGGCCGTGACCGTGCACGTGCTGCAGGGTGAGCGCGAACAGGCCCGCTTCAACAAGTCGCTGGCCAAGTTCGACCTGTCCGGCATCGAGCCGGCCCCGCGCGGCCTGCCGCAGGTGGAAGTGTCCTTCGACATCGACGCCAACGGCATCCTGCACGTGTCGGCCAAGGACAAGAAGACCAACAAGGAACAGAAGGTCGAGATCAAGGCCGGTTCGGGTCTGTCCGAGGAAGAGATCGCACGCATGGTCGCCGACGCGGAAGCCAACCGCGAAGAAGACAAGAAGTTCCAGGAGCTGGTGCAGGCCCGCAACCAGGCCGATGCCCTGATCCACGGCACCCGCAGCGCGATCACCGAGCACGGCAGCAAGGTTGGTGGCGAAGTGATCGGCAAGGTGGAAGCGGCCCTGGCCGATCTGGAAACCGCGATGAAGGGTGACGACAAGGCGCAGATCGAAGCCAAGTCGAAGGTGCTGGAAGAAGCTGGCCAGTCGCTGTTCGCTGCGGCTTCGGCCGACCAGGGCGGTGCCGCCCCGGGTGCCGACGCCGGCAATGCGGGCAAGGCGCAGGATGACGTGGTGGACGCCGAGTTCACCGAAGTCAAGGACGACAAGAAGTCCTGATCCGGACCGACACGGGACGCTGGTTGCCAGCGTCCCGTTGTCGTACCAGGGTCCTGACCGCCCTCTGGCGTGTCGGGGCGCCCGACGCAAGAGCGGACCTGGTTCCGCTCTTCCGCTTTGACGAATCCCGACTTTCCGGAATGCGATCCACGATATGAGCAAGCGCGATTACTACGAAGTGCTGGGCGTTGCCCGCACCGCCACCGACGAAGAACTGAAGAAGTCCTACCGCCGTTGCGCGATGAAGTTCCACCCGGACCGCAACCCGGGCGATGCGGCGGCCGAAGCCTCCTTCAAGGAGTGCAAGGAAGCCTACGAAGTCCTGTCCGACGGCAACAAGCGCCGCATGTACGACAGCCATGGCCATGCCGCGTTCGAACACGGCATGGGCGGTGGTGGCGGTGGTCCGGGCGGCCCGGACATGAACGATATTTTCGGCGACATCTTCGGCAACATCTTTGGTGGTGCCGGCGGTGGTGGCCCGCGCCAGGCGCGTCGCGGCGCCGACATCGGTTACGTGATGGAGCTGGACCTGGAAGAAGCGGTGCGTGGCGTCGAGCGCCGCATCGAGATTCCGACCCTGGCCGAATGCGGCGACTGCGATGGCAGCGGCTCGGAAGACGGCAAGGTCGAGACCTGCAACGTCTGCCATGGTCGTGGCCAGGTGCGCATCCAGCGCGGCATCTTCGCCATGCAGCAGGCCTGCCACAACTGTGGTGGCCGTGGCCAGATCATCGCCAAGCCCTGCAAGACCTGCCACGGCAACGGCCGTGTCGAAGAAGACAAGGTGCTGTCGGTGAAGGTGCCGGCGGGCGTGGATACCGGCGACCGCATCCGCCTGGCGGGTGAGGGCGAGGCCGGCCCTGCGGGGACGCCACCGGGCGATCTGTACGTGGAAGTGCGCGTGCGCGAGCACCACATCTTCCAGCGCGACGGTGACGACCTGCACTGCGAAGTGCCGATCCGCATTTCGCAGGCCGCACTGGGCGATACCGTGCGCGTGGCCACCCTCGGTGGCGAAGCGGAAATCCGTATCCCGGCCGAGACCCAGACCGGCAAGCTGTTCCGCCTGCGCGGCAAGGGCGTGCGTTCGGTGCGCAGCCGCAGCGAGGGTGACCTGTACTGCCGCGTGGTAGTGGAGACGCCGGTCAACCTCACCAGCGACCAGCGCAAGCTGCTGGAGCAGTTTGAAGCCACCTTCAACGGCGAGGATGCGCGCAAGCATTCGCCGAAGTCGGCGACCTTCATCGACGGCGTCAAGGGCTTCTGGGATCGGATGACGTCCTGATCCCTTGAGGGAAATGTTGAACGACAGCGCCGGGCCATGCCCGGCGTTTTCGTTTCCGGCGCAGCAGATCCGCGCCATGTGTGGACGCGGTGCAACGGATCAACGGAAAAATGCCGCCGGCGTCTGCCCCAGCTGCCGCTTGAACATGCTGGTGAACGCACTGGGGCTGTCATAGCCCATCGCCAGCGCAACATCGATCACCTTCTCGCCGCGGGCCAGCCGTTCCATCGCGGCCAGCAGGCGCGCCTGCTGCCGCCACTGGCCGAAGGTCATGCCCAGTTCGCTGGCGAAGTGGCGCTGGATGGTTTTCACGTCGATCGCCAACGCCTGCGCCCAGTCCTGCAGGGTCGCCTCGTCGCCGGGATGTTTCTGGATGTGCTGGCAGATCCTGTGCAGGCGCGGGTCGACGGGCTCGGGCAGGTGCAACGGCAGTACGTCCATGCGGCGCAGTTCGTCGAGCATCAGCCGCACCACGCGGCCATCGCGGCTGTCTTCTTCATGCGGCCCGTCGATCAGGATGGCTGCCTGCAGCAGTTCGCGCAGCAGGGGGGCCACCTGCACGGCGAAGGGCTCGGCGGGCAGCTGCGGGGCGAATGACGGTTCGATATACAGGCTGCGCATGTGCACCTCGGCGATGCAGTCCACCGCATGCGCCATGCCCGCCGGCATCCAGATGGCGCGGGTGGAGGGCACCACCCAGCGGCCGACCTCCGAGCGCACCACCATCAGCCCGGACATGGAATAGACCAGCTGGTGCCGCCGGTGCTTGTGCGCCGCGATGTGGGTGCCGGCGCGGTAGTCGCGTGCGCGGCAGGTGACCGGGCGATGCACCGGCACCTCGTTCCACGGCGCGGTTTCGCGGATGGGGCAGAGGGTGTCCTTTTTGCGATAGGCCATGACCAGAACGCGGCAGAAGGGAGCGGATGCCCACCGTAGCATGCACAGCTCGCCCCCATCCTGACCGTGCGCAATGTCGACTCTGGCTTCTCCCGCCGTATCCGCCCGCCCCGTATCGCCCGGAGTGCTGGCGGCAATCTCCAGCTCGCACATGGTCAACGACATGATGCAGTCGCTGATCCTGGCCATCTATCCGGTGATCAAGGGCGGCTTCAATCTCAGCTTCACCCAGATCGGCCTGATCACGCTGACCTACCAGCTCACCGCCTCGATCTTCCAGCCGCTGGTCGGCCTTGCCACCGACCGCCGGCCGGCCCCGTACTCACTGCCGATCGGCATGGCCTCGACCTTGTGCGGCATGCTGCTGCTCGGCTTTGCGCCCAACTACGGGATGGTGCTGCTGGCCGCCGCGCTGGTCGGTATCGGTTCGGCCATCTTCCATCCGGAAGCCTCGCGCATCGCACGCCTCGCCTCCGGCGGCCGTCATGGCCTGGCGCAGTCGGTATTCCAGGTGGGAGGCAACTTCGGCACGGCGCTGGGGCCGCTGATCGCCGCAGCGGTGATCGTGCCCTATGGCCAGCATTCCGCATCGTGGTTTGCCGGTGCAGCGTTGATCGGCATTGCCCTGCTGACCTATGTCGGTCGCTGGTACTCGCTGCATCTGGGCGCGCCCCGGCCAGCAGCGCATGGTGTGACTGCCGCGCGCCATCCGCCGCGCACGATCGCCCGGGTGCTGGCCATCCTGCTGGTGCTGATCTTCAGCAAGTACTTCTACATGGCCAGCATCGGCAGCTACTTCACCTTCTACCTGATGCATCATTTCGGCATTCCGGTGGCGCAGGCGCAGCTGCATCTGTTCGCCTTCCTCGTGGCGTCCGCCGCGGGTGGATTCTTCGGCGGGCCGCTGGGCGATCGTATCGGTCGCAAGCCGATCATCTGGGCCTCGATCCTGGGCGTGGCACCGTTCGCGCTGATGCTGCCGCATGCCGACCTGCTGTGGACGACGGTGCTGGCGGTGCTGATCGGCTTCGTGCTGTCTTCGGCCTTCTCCGCGATCGTGGTCTATGCGCAGGAAATGATGCCGCACCGCATTGGCATGGTGTCCGGGTTGTTCTTTGGCTTTGCCTTCGGCATGGGCGGCCTCGGCGCAGCGGTGCTCGGTCTGCTGGCTGACAAAACCAGCATCGAATTCGTCTACCAGCTGACCGCGTTCCTGCCGTTGCTGGGCATCGTCGCGGCCTGGCTGCCGCCGTCCAGGCCTGCTGCGCACTGAGGGGTGTTCTTCGGCAGGGCTGCGCCCTGCACCTGCAGATGCCAGAGCAACGGCAACGGCAACGGCAAAAGCGTGCATTTCGTGGGATGGCGGGGTGGGTCCGGTTGCGGGGGACGCCGTGAATCCATCCCTGGAGGCTTGGCCGCGGCATCCATGCCGCGGACACCCCCGCGACCGGACCCACCCCGCCTTCGACAGATCTCCGCAATCTGTCGGGATGGCATGACTTGCTGTTGGTGAGTGTCGACCTTGGTCGACACGTAGATCCACGGCATGCGTGGACGATTTTCGATTTGGATTTGAATATTCGAGTTGGACAGAGATTCATCCACGCATGGCGTGGATCTACTGCTCGCGGGGGTACTTTCGAAGGCGGGGGACTTTGGGTTTGCGGGGTGTGAGCCGCATGGATGCGGCGACCAAGCCTCCAGGGATGGATTCACGGCGTCCCCGCAAACCCACAGTGCCCCGCCATTCCTCGGAGTGCCGCTGTTGCTGTTGCCTCGGCTTTGGCTGTGGCTGTTGCCTCTGCAGGTGCAGGGCGCAGCCCTGCCGAAACCCCCCTTGGGCGTAGAATGCGGGCATGAGCGAATCCCTCGACAACCACCTGGTCCACGGCCGCCGCCAGCGGCCCGACGGCCCTTCGCCGATCGATGTCATTTCGGTCCAATCACAACTGGTCTACGGCCATGCCGGCAACAGCGCCGCGCTGCCCCCGATGCGTGCGCTCGGCGTGCGCGTGGCCTCGATCCCGACCACGCTGCTGAGCAATGCACCGTTCTACGAGACCACCCGTGGCCGTGTGCTGCCCAGCGACTGGTTTGCCGATCTGCTGCTCGGCACGCATGAACGGGGTCTTCCGCAGCGGGCGAAGATGCTGGTCTCCGGTTACTTCGGCAGCGCTGCCAACGGTGCGGCCTTTGCTGATTGGCTGGACGAGATCCTGCCGGCATGTCCGCAGCTGCGCTACTGTCTGGACCCGGTGATCGGCGATACCCACACCGGTCCCTACGTGGAGCCGGGACTGGAAGCGATCTTCGCTGAGCGCCTGCTGCCGCATGCATGGCTGGTTACCCCGAATGCCTTCGAACTCGGTCGCCTGACCGGCATGCCGGCGCTGGCCGAAGCCGATGCCATTGCTGCTTCGCGCGCGCTGCTGGCACGCGGGCCGCAGTGGGTGCTGGCACACAGCGTCGGCGGCAATCCGGGCGAACTGGTGACGCTGGCTGTGGGTCGCGAGGAAACCTGGCGCTGGACCTCGCCGCTGCTGCCGGTGGATGTGGCAGGCACCGGCGACGTGCTGATGTCGCTGATGGTGTCCTTCCTGCTGCGCGGTGAGCCGATGCAGATGGCCATCTCGCGGGCCATCGCCGGCACCCATGCGGCGCTGGAGGCGACCCTGGCCCACGGCTTCGAAGAGTTCGACGTGATCGCGGCCGCACCGGCGGCACTGGCCGACGGCTTGCGCTTCCGCGCCGAACGGCTGGCATGAGCGATCTGCACGAACGCACGCCGCGCACGGTCGGCATCGTCGGCAGTGCCGGCGCCTATGGACGCTGGCTGACCCGGTTCTTCGAACAGCACATGCAGGTGCGCGTGATCGGCCACGATCCGGCCGATCCGGGTTCGCATGCGCCGGAGCAGTTGCTGGAACAGGCCGACGTGTTGGTGTTCTCCGCACCGATCCGGCACACGTCCACGTTGATCGCCGAGTACGCGCGCCTGTCGGCGGGCCGCGAGCAGGAACGCTTGTGGCTGGATGTGACCTCGGTGAAGGAAGCGCCGGTGCAGGCGATGCTGGCCTCGCGCGCCGAGGTGGTGGGCCTGCATCCGATGACGGCGCCGCCCAAGGCGCCGACCCTGAAGGGCCGGGTGATGGTGGTCTGCGAGGCGCGACTGCAGCACTGGCGGCCCTGGGTGGACGCGTTGTGCCTGGCACTGCAGGCCGAATGCGTGCGCGCCACCCCACAGCGCCATGACCAGATGATGGCGCTGGTGCAGGCGATGGTGCATGCGACCCACCTGGCCCAGGCGGGTGTGCTGCGCGAGTACCAGCCGCAGCTGGGAACGCTGGCGGCGATGCTGCCGTATCGATCGGCCTCGTTCGAACTGGATACGGCGATCATCTCGCGCATCCTGTCGTTGAATCCGGCGATCTACGAAGACATCCAGTTCGGCAATCCGTATGTGGCGCCGATGCTGCAACGCCTGATCGGCCAGCTGCAGACGCTGCAGGTACAGGTGGGGCAGGGCGACGACGCTGCGCGGGGCGCGTTCCGCGATCACCTGCTGGAGGCCAACAGGAGTGCCTTCGGCGATCAGGCGCTGGCTGCGGGCAACTACACCTTCGAGCGCGTCGGCTATCTGCTGGCCGACCTGACCGAGCGCAATGCACTGTCGGTACATCTGCCTGAAGACCGCGCCGGTTCGTTGCGTGAGCTGCTGAACGTGTTCGAGCAGCATGGCATCAGCCTCGCCTCGATCCACTCCTCGCGCACGCCCGCCGGCGAAGTGCATTTCCGCATCGGTTTCGTGGCCGGCAGTGAGCCAGGGGCTATCGCGGCAGCCGCGGCCGAAGTGGATGCCAGCGGGATCGGCCGGGTGCTGGCGTAACGCCATTCATCCACAGGGCGTGTGGATGGCTTCTGCGCAAACATGTGGATAACCTGCGGCAGGCCTTGGCGTGCAAGGCTGTCAAGATGGTTGGTCAAAAAATGACCAACCTTTCTTCTGTCCGGAACAGCAGTAGAGCCGGGGTATGCCCGGCTCTGCGGTGGATCGCTAGATCGACAACCTGACCTCGCCGCCGCTGGTGGTGAACTCGCGGCCGTTGCGTACCAGCTGGCGTCCGTCATCAAGCTCATAGCGCGGCGTCGCTTCGGAGCCATGCCCACTGCCGCTGGCCTCGGGCTTGAACTCGATGATGATGTGGCTTTCGCCATTGCTGTCGACAGCGGGGAACTGACGGAACGACATGCTTGGCCTCCTTCAGTGGTTCTTCCAGTGGTTCTTCGCTACGCCGCCAGAGTGATCCGGCCGGTGTTAGCCGGCCGTCATCAATCGATGAACTGCAGGCGTGCAAGCTCCGCATACAGGCCGCCTTCAGCCAGCAGCTGCGTATGCGTGCCTTCGGCCACGATACGGCCATGGTCCATCACCACGATGCGGTCGGCCTTCAGCACGGTCGCCAGCCGATGGGCGATGACCACCGTGGTGCGCCCCGCCATCAAGCGTTCCAGCGCCTGCTGCACGCCATGTTCGCTCTGTGCATCCAGCGCGCTGGTGGCTTCGTCGAGCAGCAGGATCGGTGCGTCCTTCAGCAAGGCACGGGCGATCGCCACGCGCTGCTGCTGGCCACCGGACAGGCGGGCACCGCGCTCGCCCAGTTCGCTGTCGTAGCCCTCTGGCAGCGCACGCAGGAAGGCGTCGGCCTCGGCGGCACGGGCTGCGTCCTCCACCTCGGCGTCACTGGCCTCCAGCCGACCATAGCGGATGTTGTCGCGTGCGCTGGAGGCGAACAATGTCGGCTGCTGCGGCACCAGCGCCAGCTGCGCGCGAAGCTCGGCCGGATCGACCTCGCGCACATCGATGCCGTCCACGCAGATGCGGCCGCTTGCCGGATCGTGGAAGCGCAGCAGCATCGACAGCACCGTGCTCTTGCCAGCGCCTGACGGGCCGACCAGGGCGACGGTTTCACCCGGCCGCACGTGCAGGTTGAAATGATCCAGCGCGGCCTGGTCCGGTCGCTGCGGGTAGTTGAATAGCACGTCGTCGAAACGGATCTCGCCACGCAGCGGCTGCGGCAGCGCACGCGGCTTGGCCGGCGCACGGATCTCGATGTCTTCCTGCAGCAGCTCGCCGATGCGGCCCATGCCGCCGGATGCGCGCTGCAGTTCGTTCCACACTTCGGCCAGCGCACCGACCGAACCACCACCGATCAGTGCGTACAGCACGAACTGGCCCAACGTACCGGCGCTGAGCCGCCCGTCGATGACGTCGTGCGCGCCCAGCCACAACACCCCGACAATCGCACCGAACACCAGCAGGATGGCGCTGGCGGTCACCAGCGACTGCGCGCCGATGCGCCGGCGCGCGGCACGGATCGCATCGCCCAGCGCATGGTCGAAACGGCCGCGTTCATAGGGCTCGCGCGCATGCGCTTGCACGGTGCGCACCGCGCCCAGCGTTTCGCTGGCCAGGCTGTTGGCATCGGCAATGCGGTCCTGGCTGCTGCGCGCGATGGTACGCAGCTTGCGCGCGCCGATGATGATCGGCAGCACTGCCAGCGGGATGCCGAGCAGCGACCAGGCGGCCAGCCGCGGACTGGTGACGAACAGCATCGCCAGGCTGCCGACCACGGTGACACTGCTGCGCAGCGCCACGGACATGGTCGAGCCGACCACGCTGCGCAGCAGTTCGCTGTCGGCGGTCAGGCGCGAAACCAGCTCGCCGCTGCGGCTGCGGTCGTGGAAGCCGGCGCCGAGCTGGATCAGGTGCGCGTACAGCCGGCTGCGCAGATCCGCCACGACCTTCTCGCCGAGCAGCGAAACAAAGTAGAAGCGCGCCGCCGTCGCCAACGCCAGCACCACAGCGACCAGCATCAGCAATGCAAAGGCACGGTTGATCTGGCCACCGCTGCTGAAGCCGTGGTCGATCATCTGCTTCACCGCCGGCGGCAGGCTCAGGGTCGCCGCTGAAGAAACGGCCAGGGCCAGCAGCCAGGCGCTGAACAATCCGCTGTGGCGGCGCACGAACGGCCACAGTGTGCGCAGGCTGCCGAGGCGGCGCAGCGGCGGGGAGGCCGGGTCGGTCGCCGGTGCGTCCTTGTCAGTCATCGAAGGGGTCATCTTGGATACGGATACGATCACGGGTGGCGTCGCGCAGGCGGATTTTCAATGCGTCGACCTGGTCTGCGGGCAATTCCACCCGCAATCTCACGCCATTGGCATCGAACTGTTCATCGCGCTTTTCGGCCGCGTGGGCCGGCAGGGCCGCATGCAGCGCGCCCAGGTCCTCGAATCCAGCCACCAGCTGCAGCCGCGCCATCGCCACCAGTGGCAGGCGCGGCGCGGTGCGCAGGCATTCGGCAGCGGCGCCGCCGTAAGCCCGGACCAGGCCACCGGCGCCCAGCTTGATGCCGCCGAACCAGCGGGTGACCACCACCATCACCCGGTCGAATCCCTGGCCATCGATGGCGGCCAGGATCGGGCGGCCCGCGGTGCCGGCGGGCTCGCCATCATCGCTGGAGCGATAGTCCTGGCCGTGCCGGTAGGCCCAGCAGTTGTGGGTCGCATCGGCTACCGATACGTCCTGCAGAAATGCCATCGCCGCAGACGCGCTCTCGATCGGCGCGGCATGCGCGATGAAGCGGCTGTGCTTGACGTCCAGGGTGTGGTTGACCGGTTGGGCGAGGGTGTCGGGCATTCCCTTCATTCTACGGGCTTGCCGCCGACGTGCCTCAGTCGTCCAGCAACGGTCGCACATCCTTTGGCAGGCGCGCCTCTGGATAGGTCTGCAGATAACGCTCCAGGCTCGCCCGGGCCAGGTCGCGCTGGCCGGCGTCGCGGCGCTCGCGGATCTTCTGCAGCCATTGCCGGCGTGGCAGCCGGGCATCGGCCTGCACTTCGGCCTGTACCGCGTCCGCGCTGAGGTTCGCGTCGCTTGCGCGGCGCATGACGCCAGGCGCGGTTCTGCCGGCCGCGTCCTGCTTGGCCGCGGTGAGCGCGACGCGGTCTTCGGCCGTGGGCTGTGCGGAGGACATTGATTCGGCCGCCGCCGCAGTGGCCTTGCGCGCCCTCATCGTCGCGGCAGGAGCTGCAGGCGCAGGCGCCGAATAGGCTTCGGCTGCGGGGGGCGCCGCCGCCGGCATCGGAGGCGGCGCAAACGCTGTGTCGGCTGCAGGCGCAGGTGGCGGTGCCGGCGCCATCATCGGAGCAGGTGCCTGCCGGGGTGCGGCAGGCGCGGGTTTCACCGCCTCCGCGATGGCTGGTGCCGGAGCCGGTGCTGCCTTGGCTGCCGCAGGTGCCGGTGCTGCGGCCGGTGCAGGTACCGGTGCGGCTTCGGTGGCCGCGACGTCGGCGGCCGCGCTGTCGTAGGCCGTGCCTTCGGCGCTCGCATCGGCCGCCATTTCCTGTGCAGCCGGTGCGGTGGCAACTGCCTCGGCAGGGGCCGAGGGCGGCTCTGGACGCATCTGCCAGGCGATGCCAACGGCGAACACCGTCGATGCGGCCACGCCGAATACGGCCGGCCAGCGGCGGCGCGGGCGCAGCGTGCGCGGTGCCACCGGCGCTGGGGCCGCCTCGCGTGCTGGCGTCTCCACGGCCGCACGCGCAGCGGCGAGGATCGCCGCGTCCAGTGCCGGCGGAGGGCCCTGTTCGGTGCGGCGCCCAAGCAGGCGTGCCAGTTCGCGTTCTTCCGGCGTCAGTGCATCGTCTCGGTTCATGCGTTCAGTCCCGCACGCAGCTTGTCCATCGCATAGCGCAGCCGCGATTTCACGGTTTCCCGGCCAACGCCGGTGATCTGGCCGATCTCCTCCAGGCTCAGTTCCTGTTCCAGCCGCAGCTGCAGCACTTCGCGCTGTTCTGCGGGCAGTTCTTCCATCGCCAGCTGGATGCGGCGACGTTGCTCGAATTCGGACAATTCCGCTTCCGGTGTCTGCCCATCTTCCAGCGCGGCCAGGCGCAGATCGGCATCGGCCGGTGCAGGGGGGCGATGGCGGGCGGCGCGCCAGTGGTCATTCAGGCGGTTGTGGGCGATGCGGAACAGCCAGGTGCTGAAGGCTGCATCGGCCTGCCAGCCTGCACGCGCGCTGATCACCCGCTGCCAGACGTCCTGGAACATCTCCTCGGCCAGCGCGGTGTCGCGCAGCTGCCGCAGCAGGAAGCCGAACAGGCGCTTGCGATGACGGGCATACAGGCTTTCGAACGCGTGCACTTCACCGGCGGCCCAGGCCAGCATCAAGGCTTCATCGGTTGGCAGGGCGCTGGCATCCACGCCGTACAGGGTAAGCCCTGCAGGCGGTGGCGCATAGCCAGCGATGGGGTGGGACAGGGCGACAGTCACGGCAGGAACCGGGAGGGGATCAACAGGAAAAACGCCCGAGGGCACGTTTCGGGGTTGCCGGGCTTCCATTGCCCCCCGGGTGGCGCGTTATGCTCGGTAATTCAGGGGAGGCGGCGCTCAGGCGGCGCCAAGAGAACGTCATTTGTCCACCGAAGCCGACCGCGCGCTGGAAGCGTCAAACAACGAGCCTGTGCTGAGCGCAGCGCTGGTGCGCGCGCTGCATGCGCTGCTGCCGGAAACGGCGATCGTGCGCGTCGGCTGGGACGATCCGCAGCTCGGCAGCGGGCAGGGCGGTTGGCCGATCGGCGGCGGCGAGGAGGACATCTGGCAGCCGCTGGCCGACCACGCTGAAGGCCGCCACGGCTGGGAATACGACGGCGCCCGGCTGCTGCTGTCGGTACGCGGCGCGACGCCTTCCCCGGCCTGGTGGGGGCTGGCCCGGCAGGCCATGGAGCTGGCCCTGCAGCGGGGCCGCCAGGCGGGGCAGATCAAGGCGCTGGAAGAAGCTGAGCGGTTGCAGCAGGCCCTGTTCCAGATTGCCGACCTGGCCGGTGCCGACCTGGAAATGAGCGAGATGCTGCGCCACGTGCATGGCGTGCTGGGCACGCTGATGTACGCGCAGAACTGCTACATCGTCGAGTATGACGATGCCCGCCGGCAGATCCGCTTCCTGTACTTCGCCGACCAGGTCGATGATTTCGTCGCCGATCCTGCCCAAGGCTACGACATCGACCAGATGCCGCGCAGCCTGACAGTAGCGCTGCTGCGGCATGGCCGGCCGTTGAGCGGGCCTTCGCGCGAACTGCTGGCGCGGGTAGACCAGGAGCACGACCCGCAGCGGGGTCCGGAAAGCCTGGACTGGCTGGGCGTGCCGATGCTGCGCGATGGCCGGGTGTGTGGTGCGATCGTGGTGCAGAGCTACGAGCATGCCGACCGCTACGGCGAGGCCGAACGGGCCCTGCTGGGTTTTGTCGCCCAGCACGTGCAGACCGCCATGGACCGCCGCCAGGCGCAGGTGCGGCTGGAGCAGCAGGTGGAACGCCGCACGCAGGAACTGCAGCGCGCCAATCTCAGCCTGCAGGATGAAGTGGCCGAGCGCCGCCGCGCCGAGCAGTTGCAGACCGCGCTGTACAACATCGCCGAAATGGCGATGTCGGCCGACAGCCTGGCGCAGTTCTACGGGCAGGTGCACGGCGTGGTCGGGCGCTTGCTGGATGCGCGCAATTTCTATATCGCGCTGGTCAATGCCGAGGGCGATGGGCTGGATTTCGTCTATTCGGTCGACGAGCACAACGCGAGTCGTGCACCGCGCGCGTTCAGTCGCGGCCTGACCGAGTATGTGGTCCGCCATCGTCGGCCCCTGCTGGCCTCGCGTGCGCAGATCGATGCGCTGCTGGAAACCGGCGAGGTGCGCGAATCCGGCGCACGTTCGCAGTGCTGGCTCGGCGTGCCGTTGCTGCGCGACGACGAAGTGGTCGGTGCGATCGTGGTGCAGAGTTATACCGAGCAGATCGCCTTCAGCGTGCATGACCAGCGCCTGCTGATCTTCGTTGCGCAGAACATCGGCACCGGTCTTGCGCGCCAGCGCGACCAGCAACGACTGCGCTCGGCGCATGCCGAGCTGGAAAAGCGGGTGGAGGAGCGCACCCGCGAGCTGGGCGAGGTGAACGAAAAACTGCTGGGCCAGATCGGCGAGCGCCTGCGCGCCGAGCAGCGACTGACCCACCAGGCGATGCACGACGCGCTGACCGGACTGCCCAATCGCCTGCACCTGCTGGACAGGCTGCAGGATGCGCTGGCGCTGGCCCGGCGCGAAGGTGGCCCGGTGTTCGCGGTGCTGTTCCTGGACCTTGACCGCTTCAAGCTGGTCAACGACAGCATCGGTCACGCCGCCGGCGATCGCATGCTGGTGGAAGTAGCCAAGCGCATCGTGTCCATGGCCGGCGACAATGATGTGGTGGCGCGCCTGGGCGGTGATGAGTTCGCCGTGCTGCTGCACTGTCCGGAGGGCCTGGCGCAGGCGCTGGATTTCGGCCAGCGGCTGTTGCTGGCACTGCAGGAATCGATGTGGATCGCCGGTCGCGAGCTGTTCCCCTCCGGCAGCCTGGGCATCGCCTTGTGGAACCCGCGCTATCGCACCGGCGAGGAACTGCTGCGCGACGCCGATGCGGCGATGTACCGGGCCAAGGCCCAAGGCCACGACCGCTGCTCGATCTTCGATGAGGAGATGCGCGAGCAGGCGCTGCGCAGCCTGGATCTCGAGGCCGACCTGCGGCGGGCGATCAACAACCGTGATTTCGTGCCGTTCTACCAGCCGATCGTGCGCCTCTCCGACGGCGAGGTGGTCGGCCACGAGGCCCTGCTGCGCTGGAAGCACGAGCGCCGTGGGCTGCTGCTGCCAGGCGCGTTCCTGGAACTGGGTGAGGAAAGTGGCCTGATCGAACAGGTCGACTGGCTGATCTATGAGCAGGTCATTGCCGGCCTTGCCGACGGCGGGCGTGGCTATGTGTCGGTCAACGTGTCGCCACGGCATTTCCGCTCCGCCGAGTTCAGCGGGCGCCTGTATGGCCTGCTGGAGGCGAGCAACGCGGACCCGC
Organism: Stenotrophomonas sp. RIT309; assembly: GCF_000632045.1. Lineage (NCBI taxonomy): Bacteria > Pseudomonadati > Pseudomonadota > Gammaproteobacteria > Lysobacterales > Lysobacteraceae > Stenotrophomonas > Stenotrophomonas sp. RIT309. The sequence goes on along the minus strand of NZ_JFYS01000041.1, from coordinate 78,610 downwards.
GGCGGTTGCGCCTGGAGATCACCGAGGTGGCGCTGCTCGATGACGGTCCACACACGCTGCGCATCCTGAAGGGCCTGCGTGAACGCGGCATCCAGGTGCAGCTGGATGATTTCGGCACGGGTTTCTCGGCGCTGTCCTACCTGCACCGTTTCCCGATCAGCACGTTGAAGATCGACCAGAGCTTCATTGCCGGCCTGCACGGCCCGGAGGCACAGAGCACGCGCGCGCTGGTCGAAGGCGTGCTGTCGCTGGCACGCACGCTGGGCATCGAGACGATCGGCGAAGGCATCGAGACCGAGGCGCAGCGTGACACGCTGTTCGAGCTCGGCTGTGACTACGGCCAGGGCTACCTGCTGGGCCGGCCGGCACCGTGGACGCGCGCGGCAGCCTGAGCCACCGCGCACGTAGTCTTCAACGCAGCGCCGCGCGGCGCTTCTCGTCGATCCACTTCGAGGCCTGGGCCGGCTGGTAGTCCTTCATCCAGGCCAGCATCTCCTCGATGTCCGAGCCGTACCACAGGTCCTGGCGCTGCTCGGGGTGCAGGAAGCGCTCTTCCACCATGCGATCGATCATGCCGATCAACGGCGCATAGAAGCCGTCTACATCGAGGAACGCGCAGGGCTTGTTGCCGATGCCGAGCTGGCGCCAGGTCAGCATCTCGAAGATCTCTTCCATGGTGCCGAAGCCGCCGGGCAGGGCGACGAAGCCATCGGACAGATCGAACATGCGCGACTTGCGCTCATGCATCGAACCGACGATCTCCAGTTCGGTCAGGCCGCGATGGGCCACTTCCCAGTCGGCCAGCTGGCGCGGAATCACGCCGGTGACCTCACCGCCGGCGGCGAGCACGGCATTGGCCACGGTACCCATCAGACCGACATTGCCGCCGCCGTACACCAGGCGCATGCCGTCGCGGGCGATGCGATCGCCCAGCGCGATGGCGCGTTCGGTGTAGACCGGCTTGCTGCCAGCGTTGGAACCGCAGTACACACAGATCGACTTCATGGATCTTCCTGTCTTGGCCGGAAACGAAAACGCCCCGCGGTCAACCAGTGAAGCCGGTCGCAGGGCGGGGTGTCCGGGCAATTATGAGGCTTTGCCGTTGTTCTCTGTAGCGCCGGGCCATGCCCGGCGGCATTTCGTTCAGATCACGGCCAGCCCTTCAGCCGGGCAGCGCCCGGCTCTACGAGGGTCTGGGATTACGCGGCGGCAGCCTGTTCGCGGCGCGGCCCTTCACGCAGCGCACGGCCCACCATGCCTACCAGCAGGTCCAGCTCGCTGCTGTCCATGCCGAAGTGCGGGGTGAAGCGCAGCGAGTTCTCGCCACCATGGATCACGTTGATGCCGTGCTGGCGCAGCCATTCCTCGGTGGAATTGGCGCCATAGCACTTGAACTGTGGGGCCAGTTCGCAGGAGAACAGCAGGCCGGTGCCCTGCACCTTGGTGATCAGGCCGCCCAGTTCGTTCTTCAGCTGCTCCAGCTTGCGCACGGCCTCGGCACCGCGCTCGGCGATGTTGGCGCGGACCTGCGGGGTCAACTGGGCCAGGGTGGCGCAGGCCACGTCCAGCGCACGCGGGTTGCTGGTCATGGTGTTGCCGTAGATGCCCTTGCGGTACAGCTGCGCGGCGTGCTCGGTCACGGCCAGCACCGACAGCGGATACTGCGCGGCGTTCAGTGCCTTGGAGTAGGTTTCCATGTCCGGCGCGTCCAGGCCTTCAAAGCCGGGATAGTCGACCACCGACAGCACGCCGTGGGCGCGCAGGCCGGCCTGGATCGAGTCCAGCAGCAGCAGGCTGCCATGGGCGCGGGTCAGTTCGCGGGCCAGCGCATAGAACGCCGGCGGCACGGAGCGGCCCGGGTCACCTTCGCCCATCACCGGCTCCAGGAACACCGCTTCGATGAACCAGTTGTTGTGCGCGGCATCCTCGAACACCTTGCGCAGGCCGGCCTCGTCGTACGGGGCGACGGTGATCACCGACTCTTCGCCACGGTAGCTGGCCAGGTGCTGCATGTAGGTCTTGCGGCTTGAATCGGAATACAGCGCCGGTCGGTCGGTGCGGCCGTGGAAGCTGCCCTTGATGACTACGCGCTTGATTGCCGCACCGGCATGGCGGGCACCCGGGTCGGTCTGCAGCTTGGCGTTGACGTCGGCGATGCGCGCGGCCAGGCCAACCGCTTCAGAGCCGGAATTCAGGCACATGAAGCGCGTGAACGGGCAGCCGCCACGACGGTGGCCGATCTCGGCCCGCAGCGCGGTGATGAAGCGCTGCTGGGACAGGCTGGGGGTCATGATGTTGGCCATCACCTGCGGCCGTGACATCGCCTCCATGACGGCGTCCGGGGTGTGGCCGAAGCCCAGCATGCCGTAGCCGCCAGCGTCGTACAGCACCGCGCCTTTCAGGGTGACCACCCACGGACCGCGCGCGGCCAACGCCACGTACGGGGTCACCGCATCATCGGCGTAGAAATTGACGAAGCCGTCCTGCATGGCATCGATCTGCGCCTGCTCATCCTGTGCCAGCAGCGGCCCCAGCTCAGCCTGCACGCGCGCGAATTCGGCAGCAGCGGCATCGACCGCGGCGACCAGCTGCGAGTGGTTCGCGGCGAGGGCGGTCAGGGTTGCGTCATCCAGGCCGTTGGTGAGGCGGGTGCCGGGCTGGGCGCGGAGGGGGGCGAGGCGTTCGATGAAGCTCATTGCAGATCTCCTGAAACGTTGGGTCGCACGGGCCTTCAAAAGCAAAACGCGCGTCTTCACGCGCGCTTGGGGCGGGCTCGTGCAGCGGACTTCCTCGTCGATGCTAGCACTTGTTTTTTTGCGCGATAACCCCGCAAAAGACTGCTGCATAGCAGCATTTTGCGCGACGTTCGGCCTCGCTCGTGCCGGCTCGCAGACGCTGGACGTACAATGCGCGCCATTGTCGACCTGTTGCCGTCCACTGCCTTGAAGAAGTCCGATTTCCATTACGAACTGCCGGCCGAACTGATTGCCCAGGCCCCCTTGGCCGAACGCTCGGCGAGCCGCCTGCTGCTGGTGCCACCGGCGCCGACCGCCTTCACCGACCTGCAGGTGCGCGACCTGCCATCGCTGCTGCAACCGGGCGACCTGCTGGTGTTCAACGACACCCGGGTGATTCCGGCGCGCCTGTTCGGGCAGAAGGCCAGCGGTGGCCGCGTGGAGATCCTGATCGAGCGCCTGCTCGGCGGCCAGCAGGCGCGGGCCCAGGTGGGTGCCAGCAAGTCGCCGAAGGCCGGCAGCCGCATCGCCCTGGATGCCGGTGGCGAAGCCGAAGTGCTGGGGCGCGACGGCGAGTTCTACGTGCTGCAGTTCCATGTGCCGGAATCGCTGGAGCAGTGGCTGCTGCACGCTGGCCGGCTGCCGTTGCCGCCCTACATCCAGCGCGAGCCCGGCGTGGACGATCGCGAGCGCTACCAGACCGTGTTCGCGCGCGAAGTGGGCGCCGTGGCGGCACCGACTGCCGGCCTGCACTTCGATGAGGCGCTGCTGGGAGCACTGAAGGACAAGGGCGTGGATTTCGGCCACGTCACCCTGCACGTGGGCGCAGGCACGTTCCAGCCGGTGCGCGCCGACGACCTGAAGGACCACGTCATGCACCGCGAGTGGCTGAACGTCGGTGCCGAGCTGGTGCAGCAGGTGCGACGCACGCGTGCGGCCGGTGGCCGGGTGATCGGCGTCGGCACGACGGTGGTGCGCGCGCTGGAAAGTGCGATGCGTGAGGGGGAGTTGCTGCCGTTCGCGGGCGAAACGCAGATCTTCATCACCCCCGGCTACCGGATCCGCAGCGTCGACGCGATGGTGACCAATTTCCATCTGCCCGAAAGCACGCTGCTGATGATGATCTCGGCGTTTGCCGGCAAGGAGCGCGTGTTCGAGGCCTACCAGCACGCGATCGAGCAGCGCTACCGCTTCTTCAGCTACGGCGACGCGATGCTGCTGTTCCCGCAGGCGGGGTAGGGCTGAGGTGGGTAGCGCCGGTCCATGCCCGGAGAGGCGCAGTTGCGGGTCATCCGCCGGGCATGGCCCGGCGCTACCGGAGCAGGAAAGGCGGTTTTGGGAGACAATGGGCGACTATTTGCCCGAACGACCGCTCCATGTCCCGATTGCAGTTCCAGCTCCAGACCCGTGATGGCCGCGCCCGCCGTGGCCGCCTGACCTTCCCGCGTGGCACGGTGGAAACGCCGGCCTTCATGCCGGTGGGGACCTATGGCTCGGTCAAGGGCATCCTGCCGGACCAGGTGCGCGCGCTGGGCGCCGAGATCATCCTCGGCAACACCTTCCACCTGTACCTGCGGCCGGGCCTGGACATCATCGCCGACCACGGCGGCCTGCACGGCTTCTGCCGCTGGGATGGCCCGATCCTGACCGACTCCGGCGGCTTCCAGGTGTTCTCGCTGGCCCACCGCCGCAAGATCACCGAGCAGGGCGTGACCTTCGCCTCGCCGACCGACGGTGCCCGGGTGTTCCTGGGCCCGGAGGAGAGCATGAAGATCCAGAAGGTGCTCGATTCGGACGTGGTGATGATCTTCGACGAGTGCACGCCGTACCCGGCCACCGAGGACGTCGCCCGCCGGTCGATGGAACTGAGCCTGCGCTGGGCCCAGCGCAGCCGCAACGCGCATGACGAACTGGGCAACGATGCGGCCCTGTTCGGCATTGTCCAGGGCGGGGTGCACACCGACCTGCGCAGCCGTTCGGCCGAGGCCCTGCAGGGGATCGGCTTCGACGGCTATGCCATTGGCGGCCTGGCCGTGGGCGAACCGGAAGACGAGCGCAACGCCATGCTCGACCATCTGGACCCGGAGCTGCCGGCCGACCGTCCGCGCTACCTGATGGGCGTTGGCCGCCCTGAAGACCTGGTCGAGGGTGTCGCACGCGGCGTGGACATGTTCGATTGCGTGATGCCGACCCGCAATGCGCGCAACGGCCACTATTTCACATCGTTTGGCACCGTCCGCATCCGCAATTCGCAGTACGCGCGGGACATGGACCCGATCGAGCCGGGCTGTGGCTGCGTGGCCTGTGCCGGCGGCTATACCCGCTCGTACCTGCGCCATCTGGACCGCTGCAACGAGATGCTGGCGCCGATGCTGGGCACCCAGCACAACCTCTTCTATTACGAAAAGCTGATGGCCGACATCCGCGCGGCCATCGAGGCGGGAACCTTCCTGGCCTTCCGCGAGTCCTTCTACGCAGCACGCGGGGCGGTAGCGCCGCCCCTGTAAACCCGCAGCACCCCCTGCCAAACGGCCCAAGGACGAACGCCCGGGGCCGTGGCATACTTCAAGGCTGACCCAGATCCGCGGTCGACACCTCGTGCCCGTGAAACGGCCGAAGCGCCGCCCAACCAAAGGACCAACGATGAACCTGCTTGCCTTCCTGATTCCCGCCGCCCACGCCCAGGCCGCTGGCGGCCAACCGCAGGGCATGGGCCTGACCACGCTGCTGTTCCCGATCATCCTGATCGCCATCATGTACTTCCTGATGATCCGCCCGCAGATGAAGCGGCAGAAGGAGCACAAGGCCATGCTGGAGAAGATCAAGCGCGGCGACGAAGTGCTGACCAACGGCGGCATCGCCGGCAAGGTCACCGATATCGGCGACAACTTCGTCACCGTCGAAGTGGCCGAGAACGTGCGCATCCGCGTGCAGAAGGGCGCTGTCGGCAGCGTGCTGCCGACCGGCACCCTGGATTCGGCCAAGTAAGCCACTCCCTTTCTGAAGCACAACCGCGGCGCCGGGGATGGCGCCGCGCGGGACCCAAGCAATGCTCGAATTTCCACGCTGGAAGTACGTCGTCATCGTGATCGTACTGGCGCTCAGCACGCTGTACGCACTGCCCAACATCTACCAGAAGGACCCGGCCATCCAGATCACCGCCAACCGTGGCGGGCAGATCGACGATGCGCTGCGCGACCGTGTGCTGGCCGACCTGAAGAAGGCCGGTGTCACCACGATCGGTGCAGAGAAGGAAGGGGACAGCCTGATCGTCCGCCTGTCGGACCTGAAGTCGCAGTCTGCCGCCAGCGATGCGCTGCGTGACAGCGTGGGCGAGAACTACACGGTTGCCCTGAACCTGGCCTCGACCGTGCCGGACTGGCTGGCCAAGCTCGGCGGCCGCCCGATGGTGCTGGGCCTGGACCTGCAGGGCGGCGTGCACTTCGTGCTGCAGGTCGACCAGAAAGCCGCGCTGGACAAGCGCCTGGACGCCTACACCGAGGACGTGCGCAGCACCCTGCGTGATGCGCGCATCGCCTACCAGTCGGTCGAGCGTCGTGCCGACAACACCATCGTCGCCAACCTGAGCCCCTCGGCCGGCGAAGACGCCGGTACCCGTGCCCGCGCCGCGCTGGCCAAGGCGCAGCCGACCCTCGGCTACGACGTCAGTGGCAACCGCATCACGGTCTCCATTCCGGAAGCGGAAATCGCGCAGATCGCCAACGGCGCCATCGAGCAGAACATCAACACCCTGCGCAACCGCGTGAACCAGCTCGGCGTGTCCGAGCCGATCATCCAGCGCCAGGGTGCTGATCGCGTGGTGGTGCAGCTGCCGGGCGTGCAGGACACGGCCGAAGCCAAGCGCATGATCGGTGCCACCGCCACCTTGGAATACCGGGCCGTGGTGGACGGTAATCCGACAAGCGTCGCGGACAAAATTGCAAGTGGCCGTATTCCGCCGGAAGCGAAGCTCTACCAGCGCCGTGACAACGGCGGCCCGGTGCTGCTGAACAAGCGCGTGATCGTCACCGGTGACCAGATGGTGGCCGCGCAGGCGGTGACCGACTCCACCAGCGGCACCCCGGCAGTCAGCGTGACGCTGAACAACGTCGGTGGCCAGCGCATGTTCGACTTCACCAGCGCCAACGTTAACAAGCCGATGGCAGTGGTCTACACCGAGCGCGTGCCGACCGTGACCGTTGTCGACGGCCAGGAAGTGCGTGGCTTCAAGGTCAACGAGGAAGTGATCTCGGTGGCCAACATCAACGGCGTGTTCGGCAAGAACTTCCAGACCACCGGTCTGCAGAAGAAGGAAGCCGAGGACCTGGCCAAGCTGCTGAAGTCGGGCTCGCTGGCTGCGCCGATGGACTTCGTCGAAGAGCGCGTGGTTGGCCCGAGCCTGGGCGCTGAGAACGTCAAGAACGGCATCACCGCGGTGGTCTACGCGTTCATGTTCACCCTGGTGTTCTTCACCATCTACTACCGCATGTTCGGCCTCATTACTTCGATCGCGATGTTGTTCAACCTGCTGATCGTGGTGGCGGTGATGTCGCTGTTCGGCGCGACCATGACCTTGCCGGGCTTCGCCGGCCTGGCGTTGTCGGTCGGTCTGTCGGTCGACGCCAACGTGCTGATCAACGAGCGTATCCGTGAAGAACTGCGTGCCGGCGTGCCGGGCAAGACCGCGATCGTGACCGGTTACGAGCGTGCGTCGGGCACCATCCTCGACGCCAACCTGACCGGCCTGATCGTCGGTGTGGCGCTGTTCGCATTCGGTACCGGTCCGCTGAAGGGCTTCGCGCTGACCATGATCATCGGTATTTTCGCTTCCATGTTCACCGCGATCACCGTATCGCGTGCACTGGCGACGCTGATCTACGGCCGTCGCAAGAAGCTCCAGAACGTGGCCATCTGACGGGACGACACGCACATGAAACTGTTTCCGCTGCACATCCTCCCGAACGATACCAAGATCGACTTCATGCGCTGGCGCCATGTCGCGATGGTCGTCACGATCATCGTGTTCCTGGCCTCGATCGGCATCATCGGCTTCAAGGGCTTCAACTACGCTCTGGACTTCACCGGCGGCACCCTGATCGAAGCCCGCTTCGAACACGCGGTGGATGTCGAGGACGTCCGCAGCAAGCTTGAGCAGAACGGCTTCGACGGCGCCCAGGTACAGAGCGTCGGTGGCAACACCGACCTGCTGATCCGCCTGGCCCCGCACGGTGAGCACGCTCCGGGTACCGGCGGCGCTTCGGCCGAGGACAAGGCGACTGCCGCGGCCGTGGTCAAGGCGGTCTCTTCGGCTGACAACCAGGCCACCGTGCTGCGCAACGAGTTCGTTGGCCCGCAGATCGGCAAGGACCTGGCGATGAATGGCCTGTACGCCACCATCTTCATGCTGGCCGGCTTCCTGATCTACATCGCGGTGCGTTTCGAATGGAAGTTCGCGGTCACCGCGAGCATCGTGGCGATGTTCGACCTGATCGTGACGGTGGCCTACGTGTCGCTGCTCGGCCGTGAGTTCGACCTGACCGTGCTGGCCGGCCTGCTGTCGGTGATGGGCTTTGCGATCAACGACATCATCGTGGTGTTCGACCGCGTCCGCGAGAACTTCCGCAGCCTGCGCGTGGAGCCGATGGAAGTGCTGAACCGTTCGATCAACCAGACGCTGTCGCGTACGGTGATCACCGCGGTGATGTTCTTCCTGTCCGCACTGGCCCTGTACCTTTACGGCGGCAGTTCGATGGAAGGCCTGGCCGAGACGCACATGATCGGTGCGGTGATCGTGGTGCTGTCCTCGATCCTGGTGGCGGTGCCGATGCTGACGGTCGGCGCGCTGCGCGTGACCAAGCAGGACCTGCTGCCCAAGGCCAAGGACGTCGAGGCCCTCGCGCGCCGTCCGTAAGCCTCTGCTGCACGCAGTACACAGAGAACCCCGCGCAAGCGGGGTTTTTTGTTGGCAGGGCTGCGCCCTGCACCCGCCGAGGCCCTAAAGCAACGGCAACGTCAAAAGCCACAGCGGCACTGGCTTTCTGCTGGCTGGGCGGGGCCGTATGGGTTGGCAGGACACGCCGTAAACCCGTCCATGGGGGCTCGATGGCGCCATCCATGGCGCCAACGGTCCTGCCAACCCACACGGCCCCACCCCCGACAGATTCCTGCGGCTGTTGGTAGGTGTCGACCTTGGTCGACACATCTGTCAGATATCGAATGAACTCATCCGTGTCGACCAAGGTCGACACCTACCAGGGCCGGACGCTGTTCCACCAGATCGCGGGAAACTGTCGAAGGCGGGGTGGGTCCGGTTGAGGGGGCGTGAGCCGCATGGATGCGGCGACCGAGCTTACATGGACGTACTTGCAGCGTCCCCCTCAACCTGACCCACCCCGCCAACCCACAGGAACCCAGCTTCTGCCGTCGACGTTGTCTCTGCGGGTGCAGGGTGCAACCCTGCAGAACAAACTCCACCCTACGCCGCCGTCGGTTGTGCAATCTTCCCCCGCGCACTACGATCCTGCGGTTCGCGCGCACGCGCGCGCCACGTATTCCTGCTGAGCGCCCCGCGCGCCGCACCTGCCAACCCGAGGTCTTCATGGTCATCAAACCGCGCGTCCGCGGCTTCATCTGCGTCACCACCCACCCGACCGGCTGCGACGCCGCCGTCAAGCAGCAGATCGACTACATCCGTGCGCGCCCGCCGATCCAGAACGGCCCCAAGCGCGTGCTGGTGATCGGCGCCTCGACCGGCTACGGCCTGGCCGCGCGCATCACGGCCGCCTTCGGCAGTGGCGCGGCAACCCTGGGCATCTTCTTCGAGCGCCCGGGCAGTGAAACCAAGCCGGGCACGGCGGGCTGGTACAACTCGGCGGCGTTCCACAAGTACGCCGACGAAGCGGGTCTGTATGCCAAGAGCATCAACGGCGATGCGTTCTCCGATGAGGTGAAGGCCAAGACCATCGAGATGATCAAGGCCGATCTCGGCCAGGTCGACCAGGTGGTCTACAGCCTGGCCGCACCGCGCCGCAAGCATCCCAAGACGGGCGAGATCATCAGTTCCACGCTGAAGCCGATCGGCGAGCCGATCACCCTGCGTGGCCTGGATACCGACAAGGAAGTGCTGACCGAAACCCATCTGCAGCCGGCCACCCCGGAAGAAATCGCCGGCACCGTCGCGGTGATGGGCGGCGAGGACTGGCAGATGTGGATCGACGCGCTGGCCGATGCCGGCGTGCTGGCCAACGGCTGCACCACCACGGCCTTCACCTATGTGGGCGAAGAGATCACCCAGGCGATCTACTGGAACGGCTCCATCGGTGCTGCCAAGAAGGATCTGGACGACAAGGTGCTGGGGCTGCGCGAGAAGCTGGCCAGGATCGGCGGCGATGCGCGCGTGTCGGTGTTGAAGGCGGTGGTGACCCAGGCCAGCTCGGCCATTCCGACCATGCCGCTGTACCTGTCGCTGCTGTTCAAGGTGATGAAGGAAAAGGGCACCCACGAAGGCTGCATCGAGCAGCTCGACGTGCTGTACGACATCCTGTACGGCGCCAAGGCCGATGGCGTGGCGGTGGATCGCCTGCGCCACGACCTGGTCGATGGCGATGGCCGTACCGTTGCGCTGATCGATGAGGAAGGCCGCCTGCGCGCGGACTACAAGGAAATGGCCGCTGACGTGCAGGGCAAGGTGCTGGCGCTGTGGCCGCAGGTGACCAACGAGAACCTGTACGAGATCAGCGACCTGGCCGGCTACAAGGCCGATTTCCTGCGCCTGTTCGGTTTCGGTGTCGAAGGCGTCGACTACGAAGCCGACGTCAACCCGGACGTGAAGATCGACAACCTGGTCGATCTGACCTGATCAACGGAAAAGGCCGGCGCAAGCCGGCCTTCTTTAATGGGTAGCGCCGGGCCATGCCCGGCGAGCGCAGCGGTCTGCTGGCCATCCGCCGGGCATGGCCCGGCGCTACCGGTGAGGTGTCAGCCGAACTCGAAGTTCATCGCCGGCGCTGCCGGGCCGACGAAATCGCCCTGCACGTAGTCCACGCCGGCACTGAACAGCAGTGTCATCGAGTTGGCGTCGCTGACGAACTCGGCGATGGTGCGGATGCCCGCTTCCTGCGCGCGTGCGGTTATCTGGCTGACCCGGTCGATGTTCTCGCGGGTGGCGGCCAGGTCGCTGGTGAAGCCGCGATCAAGCTTGAGGAACTGCGGCTGGAAGTGGGCCAGCAGCTGGAACGAGTCCAGACCCGAGCCGAACTGCTCCAGGCCGATCCGGCAGCCGAGCGGTGCCACTTCCGCCAGGAACTGCTGGGCACTGCGCAGGTGGGTGAACACCTTCGATTCCGGCGCATGCAGCCACAGGCGTTCGCCCGGCACGCCGTGTGCCTGCAGCTGCTGGCGCAGCGTGGCGATCATCTTCGGATCATCGAACGATTCCGGCGTCACCTTCACCAGCACCTGGGTGGGATGACCCTCGCGGGCACGCGCGCCCAGCACCGCGATTGCCTGCGACACGACCCAGCGGTTGATGTCCGCCAGCAGGCCATGTTCTTCGGCAATGCCGAGGAAGGCGGTCGGGCTCAGCAGTTCTCCGTTGTGTTCCAGCCGCAGGTAGGCTTCATACAGCTCCAGCGACTCGCCCTGCAGGTTCAGCACCGGCTGGTAATGCAACTGGAAGCCATCGCCTGCCAGGGCTTCGCGGATACGTGCGACCCAGCGCTGCACGCGCTCTTCCTCCACGCGATCAACAGCGGCCGGGTCGAAGATGCGGCAGGTATTGCCGAGGGCGGCTGCGGCCTGCGTGCATTCACTGGCGCGCGCCAGCACCTGGCCGATGCTGGCGATCTTCTCGCCCACCTGCACCCCGCCAATGCTGACGGTCACCGTGGCCGAGCGCGCGCCGATGCTGAAGACGTGTGCGGCGTAGGCTTCGCGGATGCGCTCGGCCAGTGCCACGGTCTGCGCATAGGGGCCGGACTGCAGTACGGCGAAACTGTGTTCGCCGAAACGGGCCAGCTGCGCATCGTCGCCAACGACGTCGGCCAGCAGGGCGGCGAGGGCGCCGATCAGGGCGTCGGCCGAGGCCAGTCCGATATCCGGGAGCAGGCGCGCGTAATGGTCCGGCTCGACCATCAGCAGGCCGAACTGGCCTTCGCTGCGCCCGGCCTGGGCAACCGCGTCCTCGACCTGCAGCATGAAGGTGGGGCGGTTGAGCAGGCCGGTGACCTGGTCGCGCTGGCGCAGGTCCTCGACCTCGCGCGCCAGCTCCGGGTCGAATTCCATGCGCCGGCGGAACACCACCTGCAGGCAGGATTCACCCTCGTAGGTGGCTGCGGTGAATTCCATCGTCGCCGGGAAGGCGCTGCCGTCCTGGTGGCGGGCGTCCAGCTGGTACTGCGGCGGAGGCGCTTCGCCGCGGCTGAGTGACTTCAGCAGCTGCTTGAAATCATCCACGTGCTGGGCGGCAACCATGTCCAGCAACGAGATGCCTTCGACCTCCTCGAAATCCTCGTAACCGAACATTTCCAGGTAGGCATCGTTGGCGCGGATATGCATGCCTTCGTGGACATAGGCAATCGGCTCGCGCGAAGAGGCGATCAGCGCGTCGCAGCGACGCTCGGTCTCGCGCATCTGCGCTTCGATCCGGCGCAGGCCGCGGCGCGCCTGCAGGTCGACCCACTGGTCGCGGACCACCGCCAGCAGGTGTTCGGCGCGCTGGCGCAGGGCGAGGGCGCGAACCCCGTTGCTGCTGGCCTGTACCAGCTCGTCCTCGTCGATGCGTTCGGCCAGCAGCACCAGCGGGATGTCCTTGCCGCTGGCGGCGATGTGCTGGGCCACCAGTGGCAGCGGAATGCTCTGCGAGGGCGCAGCCAGCACCAGGTCGATCGCCTGGCTGGCCAGCACCTGCGACAGCTCGGCCGAGTCCTGCGGGCGCCATGGGCGCACGGCGATGCCGCTGTTGCGCAGGGTGCTGACGATGGCTTCGGCGTTCTCGCCGCTGTCATCGACGATCAGCAGGCGGATGGTGATGTCGTTCGCGTTCTGCATGCACTGCTCCCCAATCTGCAAATCTAGATACACGATGCGTGGCGGCGCGTCCATGCGCGCAACGGTTGCGTGCATGGAACGGCGATGCGGTTCACACCACGCCGCCGGCCGCGTGCCCGCTGGCCCAGGCCCACTGGAAGTTGTAGCCGCCCAGCCAGCCGGTCACGTCCAGCACCTCGCCGACGAAATGCAGGCCGGGTACGCGCTTGGATTCCAGCGTCGAGGAAGAGACCTCGTTGGTATCGACGCCGCCCAGGGTGACTTCGGCGGTGCGGTAGCCCTCGGTGCCGCTGGCCACCAGTGGGAACGCTGAAAGCACCTGTGCGGCCTTGCGCAGGTCCGGCTCGTCCAGCTGGCGTACCGGGCGGTCGGGCAGCCAGTGCTCGCACAGGCGCTGCGCCAGCCGCTTGGGCAGCACATCGCCCAGCACCGTGCGCAGTTCCGCGGCGGGGCGTTCGCGTTTCATCTGGCGCAGCCATTCGGCGGCATCCTGGCCGGGCAGCAGATCCAGCGACAGCGCGTCGCCGGGCTGCCAGAACGAGGAAATCTGCAGGATGGCCGGGCCACTGACGCCACGATGGGTCAGCAGCATGAAGTTGCGGAAGCGGGTGCCGTTGCTGCTGGCCTCGACCGGCAGGGCGACGCCGCTGAGCTCGGCCAGGCGCTCCTGGTGGGTGCCGCTGAGGGTCAACGGCACCAGGCCGGCGCGGGTGGGCAGCACCTGGTGGCCGAACTGGCGCGCGATCTCATAGCCGAATCCGGTTGCACCCAGGCTGGGAATGGACAGGCCGCCGGTGGCGACCACCAGCGAGGCGCAATGGAACAGGCCGTGCGTGGTGTGCACGCGGAAGCCGTCAGTGCCGTGCTCGATGCGCTCCACGCTGCACTGCGTGCGGATCTGCACGCCGGCCTGCTGGCATTCGTCCACCAGCATCTTCACGATCTGCTTGGACGAGACATCGCAGAACAGTTGGCCCAGTTCCTTCTCGTGATAGGCGATGCCGTGGCGCTCGACCATCTCGATGAAGTGGTAGGGCGAGTAACGCGCCAGTGCCGACTTGCAGAAATGCGGATTGGCCGACAGGAAGTTGGCCGGGGTGGTGCCGGTGTTGGTGAAGTTGCAGCGGCCACCGCCGGACATCAGGATCTTCTTGCCGATCTTGTTGGCGTGGTCGATCACCTGCACATGCCGGCCTCGCTGGCCCGCCGTGATCGCGGTCATCAGCCCGGCAGCGCCGGCACCAATCACCAGCACGTCGCAGCGGATCGTGCTCATGCCTTGGCGCGCTTTCGCCAGTTGGGGATCACGTCCAGCTGCATCTGATCGTTGAGCAGCTGAACTTCGGCGTCCTGGATCAGCACGCTCCAGCGCATCGCACGCTGGATCTGCTGGCCCCACAGATCGACGAAGCCGCCGTCCAGATCGACCACCGACAGGTTGTCGAAGCGGGCCAGGCCCTTGCCCTGCTTCTGCCACCAGATGTCCGATGCATTGCCACCGTAGTTGACCACCTGCACCTGCCGGCTGCGGTTGCTGGCCTTGCGGATGCGCGACTCGTCCGGATGGCCGAGGTCGATCCACTGCAGGATGTCGCCGGTGTAGTCGTGTTCCCACAGGTCCGGCTCGTCGTCGGTGCTCAGGCCGCGGCCGAATTCCAGGCGGTCGCCAGCGTTCAGCGCGAAGGCGAGCAGGCGCACCATCAGGCGTTCGTCGGTTTCGGACGGATGCTGGGCCAGGGTCAGGTTGTGGGTCGCGTAGTAGCCGCGATCCATGTCGCTGATCTGCAGTTCGGCCTTGCGGATGGTGGCGGTGAGGGCCATGAAGATCCAGAGGGGTAAAGACCGTCAATGATAGAGGTTTGCCCCGGGGGTGTCCGGTATGGGGGTGTCGGCAGGGCATGATCGGTGGCACGCTGGCCGCCCTGATGCTTCTGGCGTGTCCTGTCGTATGTCCCTTTCACGTCCGCGCCGTCTGCAGAGCGATGGCGCCCCGATCGCGCCATGACCACGCCCAGCCGACTGCAGCTGCCGCCCGGTGACTGGAATTCCCTGCTGGACGGCCTGTGCGCGCGCTTCCCGCGCATCGACCGGCTGCAATGGGAGAGCCGCTTCGCACGCGGGCGGATACAGGACGCACAGGGCAGGGCGCTGGCACCGGACATGCCGTGGCAGGTGGGGCTGGAGATCCGCTACTTCCGTGAAGTGGCCGATGAGCCGGTGATTCCCTTCGAAGAGAACATCCTTCATCACGACGCGCACCTGCTGGTGGCCGACAAGCCGCACTTCCTGCCGACTGCGCCGGCCGGCGCATTCGTGCGCCAGACCCTGCTGGCGCGCCTGGTCGAGCGGACCGGCAACGTCGACCTGGTGCCGTTGCACCGGCTGGATCGGCTGACGGCCGGCCTGGTGCTGTTTTCCACCCAGGCGCAAACGCGCGACGCGTACCAGAGGCTGTTTCGTGAGCGCCGCATCGAGAAGACCTACGAGGCGCTGGCGCGGGCCTTGCCGGACCTGCGGTTTCCGCTGGAGCGGCATAGCCGGCTGCAGCCGGGGGAACCGTTCTTCCGTATGGCTGAAGTTCCCGGCGAGCCGAATGCGCTGACCCGTGTCGAGGTCATTGAGGCGCACGGTCCGGTCTGGCGCTACCGGCTTGCGCCCGAATCCGGGCGCAAGCATCAGCTGCGCGTCCATATGGCCGCGCTCGGGGCGCCGATCCTGGGGGACGAGCTCTATCCGCAGCTGCACGTGCGGCCAGAGGGGGCGGCCGAGCCGCCGTTGCAGCTGCTGGCGCAGGCGTTGGCCTTCGATGATCCGTTGACCGGCCAGCGACGCAGCTTCCGCAGCGCGCGCACCTTGTGCGTTCCCGGCTGACGCACAGCCGGATTCACCTGCCCGGTCGTCGCGCCAGCCAGCGGTCCAGCTCGGCAGCGAACAACTGGCGGTCGCGCGCGCCGAGCGGCGGTGGCCCGCCGGTCTGGATGCCGGCGCCACGCAGTTCTTCCATGAAATTGCGCATCGACAGCCGCTCGGCCATGTTGTTGGGGGTGTACAGCTGGCCGCGCGGGTTCAGGGCCACGCCCTTCTTCTCCAGCACCAGGGCCGCCAAGGGGATGTCCTGGGTGACCACCAGGTCGCCGGCAGCCATCCTTTCGACAATGGCGCTGTCAGCCACATCCAGTCCCTGCGGTACCTGGATGGAGCGCAGCCAGCGCGAAGGTGGGGTGCGGATCCACTGGTTGGCGACCAAGGTCAGCTCCACGCCGACCCGTTCAGCTGCGCGGAAGAGGATGTCGCGGATGACAACAGGGCAGGCGTCTGCGTCCACCCAGATGCGGGGGAGCAGGGGTTCAGCTCGGGTTTCAGCTTCAGTCATTTACCCAGTGTAGGGTAGGAAAAACCTGAATGGGGACCCGGGTTTAGCCTCGATCTGTTGCAACCCCTTGCCCTGTCTAGGGGCTGGCCGTTTGACGCTGAATATCATGGCTATCGCTTTTTGCTCAAAACACGCGTATCGTCTGGCCCACTGTGTTTGCTAGGGTCACCGTGAATCGTGGCCTGGTGCAGTTGATCTCACGATCCGCTCATCGATCCGCTTTACCAACGCCTGCAACTCAGTCTCGGCCCCGATACCCGGTGGCTGCGATTTTTTTCAACATGTGTTTCAGGAGTTAGTAAATATGTCTGATCGTCAGACCGGCACTGTCAAGTGGTTCAACGACGCCAAGGGCTTCGGCTTCATCACCCCGGAAAGCGGCCCGGACCTGTTCGTGCATTTCCGCGCGATCCAGGGCACCGGCTTCAAGACCCTGCAGGAAGGCCAGAAGGTTACCTTCGTCGCCGTCCAGGGCCAGAAGGGTATGCAGGCTGACCAGGTGCAGGCGGTCTAATCCGTCTGCTACCGTTTGGTAGCCAGAACGCCGGGAGCGAAAGCTCCCGGCGTTTTTCGTTTGCGTCGCACGACGGGTTCAACCCGCAGCCAGCGCCCGCTCCAGCAGCTGGGTTATTTCCTGGTACTCGGCGCGTTCGGCTGCCGGAATGCGCGACAGGATCTCGCGCAGGACATCAACCACCTCAGGACCCACCGGCACTTCCATCCATTGCAGGTGGTAGGCCGCCAGTATCCGGCTGTCGTCATCGCTGGAATGGAGCTGACTGAACAGCAGCGGCAAGGCTTCGGGCTTCATGCATTCACCCAGCGCGTCGGTGCAGCGTTGCTGCCAGAACGCGGGTTGCGCTGCGATCATCTTCTGCAGGCGCTGCCAATCGTGCGCTTCGAATCTGCGCAGGACGCCCTTGGCAACGTGCTCGCAGATGTACTGCGTCCAGTTGTGGTCCTCGGATTGCCCGAGGTAACCAAGCAGTGCATCGAACGGCGGGGTGTCCATGCTGGCAGGCCTTCCACGGCCGGGCAGGGTAGCAGACACCTGCATGCACCAGGCCGCGCTACCATCGGGCACCTTTCTGCGGAAGCCGCCCATGCGCATCGTCCATCATCTGGAAAATTCCCGTTCGCTTCGCGTGCTGTGGATGCTGGAAGAGCTGGGGCTGGACTACGAACTGCGCCGCTACCCGCGCGACCCGAAGACCCTGCTGGCGCCGCCGGAACTGCGCCAGGTGCATCCGCTGGGCAAGGCGCCGGTGCTGCAGGATGGCGACCTCATCCTGGCCGAATCCGGCGCCATCCTCGACTACCTGGTTGACCGCTACGACGTGCATCGCCAGCTGTCGCCGTCGCCGGTACCGGCCGAAGGCAAAGAGCGCATCGATTACCGCTACTGGCTGCACTATGCAGAAGGTTCGGCCATGCCGCCGATGCTGCTGACCCTGGTGATCAGCCGCATCCGCAGCGCGCCGATGCCGTTCTTCGCGCGGCCGATCGCCCGCAGCATCGCCGACAAGGCCGAGCGCGGTTTCATCGGCCCGCAGCGACGCCTGCATCTGGACTGGATGGAACGGCGCCTGGCCGAAAGCCCGTGGTTTGCAGGCGAACGCTTCACCGCTGCGGACATCCAGATGAGCTTCCCGATCCAGGCGGCGGCCGCACGCGGCGGCGGGCTGGACGACAAGCCGGCGTTGCGTGGCTTCCTCAAGCGCATCGGCGAGCGTCCGGCCTACCGGCGCGCCGAGGCACACGGCGGGGCATTGCAGGCCTTGCGCGGCGATTGAGGATGGCCGTCGCCGCCCCCATGCTTTGCCCATGGATACCACTGCCCCCCAGTTCGACAACCGCCTGCTGAATCTGCTGCCGGGCGATCCCGAGTCCGGTCCGCGCCGGCGCGAAGTGCTGGGTGCGGCCTGGTCGTCGGTAATGCCGACGCCTGTCGCAGCGCCGGTGCTGCTGGCATGGTCGCCGGAGGTTGCCGGGATGCTGGGGTTCGATCCTGCGCAGGTCGATGACGAAGGCTTCGCCGAGGTGTTCGGCGGCAACGCGTTGTATGCGGGTATGCAGCCGTGGGCGGCCAACTATGGGGGCCATCAGTTCGGCCATTGGGCCGGCCAGCTCGGTGATGGCCGCGCCATCTCGCTGGGCGAGGTGATCGCCCCCGATGGCCGGCACTGGGAGCTTCAGCTGAAGGGTGCCGGGCCGACGCCGTACTCGCGCGGCGCCGACGGCCGTGCGGTGCTGCGCTCGTCGATCCGTGAATTCCTGTGCAGCGAGGCCATGCATCACCTGGGTGTGCCGACCACGCGCGCCCTGTCGCTGGTCGGCACCGGCGAAGACGTGGTGCGCGACATGTTCTATGACGGTCATCCGCGCGCGGAGCCCGGCGCGATCGTCTGCCGGGTATCGCCCTCGTTCCTGCGCTTTGGTTCGTTTGAACTGCCTGCTTCACGTGGCGAGACCGCACTGCTGAAGCAACTGGTCGAGGCGTGCATCGCCCGCGATTTCCCGGAGCTGACGGGGCAGGGCGAAGCGCTGTATGGCGACTGGTTCGCACAGATCGCCGTGCGTACCGCAGAGATGATCGCGCACTGGATGCGCGTGGGCTTCGTGCATGGGGTGATGAACACCGACAACCTTTCCGTGCTCGGCGTGACGCTGGACTATGGCCCCTATGGCTGGGTCGAAGACTTCGACCCGGACTGGACCCCGAACACCACCGATGCGCAGGGACGCCGCTATCGTTTCGGCACCCAGCCGCAGGTGGCGTACTGGAATCTCAACCGGCTTGCGCAGGCGCTGTCGCCGTTGTTCGCCGACGTGCAGCCGCTGCAGGCAGGGCTGGCCGCTTACCAGGCGACCTTTGTCGCCTGCACCCGCCGCGATGTTGCGGCCAAGCTGGGGCTGGCCGCGGCCGATGATGCCGATCTGCAGCTTTACCAGCGCTGGCAGCAGCTGATGCAGGACGGCGGCATGGACATGACCCTGGCATGGCGTGCGTTGATGCGCATCGATGCCAACGCACCCGATGCAAGCGTATTGGCCGAGGTCTTCTACGACGCCGAGCGCCAGCACGCGGTACAGGAACCTCTGCAGCAGTGGCTGCAGGAGTACGCGGCGCGGCTGCGTGCCGATCCGCTGCCGGCAGCCGAGCGTGTCGCGAAGATGGGCGCGGCCAATCCACTGTATGTGCTGCGCAACTGGCTGGCACAGGAAGCGATCGACCGCGCCGAGCAGGGCGACCTGGGCGGTGTGCATGCGCTGCAGGACGTACTGCGTGATCCGTACACCGAACGCCCGGGGCTGGAGCATTACGCCGGCAAGCGGCCGGCGTGGGCTGACGACCGCGCAGGCTGTTCGATGCTGTCCTGCAGTTCGTAGGGTTTTCTTTTGCAGGGCTGCGCCCTGCACCCGCCGAGGCCGGAGCAACGGCGCTGCGGGCGACCACCGCCCAGCAGCAACAGCAACAGCGGGGATCCTGTGGGATGGCCGGGCACTGTGGGCTTGCGGGGACGCCGTAAACCCCCGGTGGCCAGTAGAGCCACGCCATGCGCGGATGTTTTCGATTTCAATTCGAAATATTCGATTTCAACCAGATGTGATCCACGCGAAGCGTGGATGGACCAGCCGTCATCCGGAAATTGTCGAGGGGTGGGGCGGTGTGGGTGGGCAGGACCGCAGGCGCCATGGATGGCGCCTACGAGCCCCCAAGGATGGGTTGACGGCGTGTCCTGCCCACCCGCACCGCCCCGCCCAGCCAGCAGAAAACCAGAGCCTCCCTTGACCTCGACGCTGCTCTGGCTCCAGGCAGGTGCAGGGCTGCAAGCCCTGCAAACACCTCGCCTACAACGATGGTAGTACCCATTCAGTGCGATATTCGCACACGCAGTCGATTACCGCACTTGAATGGTGCAGTGCGATAAACCTACTTTCATTTCCGCAGTTTCATAGCAGTCCAAGCGATCCACCCCTGGCGGGGCGAGGGCAGCAGCCGGTCCGGTGCTGATGCCAGGTGCAGGGGGAAGGCCGCCGGATTTTCCTTCCTCTGCGCGGAGTGATCGCATGCGCCGTCGTCTGTCCATTGTTTCCCTATCCCTGCTTGCCGTGCTGCCGTCGCTGGCGCTGGCCTACCAGGCCGAACCGCCGCGCGAAGCACTGCAGGTGCTGCGCGTGGACCGCTACGCCGACGACGTCAACGCCGGCTCGCTGCGCTGGGCGATCACCACTGCCAATGCGGCGCCGGGTCGCTACCGCATCGAGATCGCGGCCGTTGGCGCTGCGCCTTACGTCATCACGCCGGCCACGCCGCTGCCGGAGATCAAGGGGCCGGTGCAGATCATCGGCACGTCCTGGGAACGCGATGGCCAGTACGTCGCCATCGATGGCTCGGCCTACGTCACCGGCACCGGTACCGATGCCTGCCCCGGCGCCGAGCCGGGCCAGTCCGGCACCAACGTGCGCACCACCACGCTGCCGGGCCTGGTCCTGCGCGACACCCAGGGCGTGGAGCTGGCCGGCCTGGAGATCCGCAATTTCTGCATCGGCGTGCTGGTCAACCGCTCCAGCCACAACGAGATCCATGACAACCGCATCGTCGCCAACAAGGGCGGTGCCGGCATCATGCTCACCGGTGATGACGGCAAGGGCCAGTCCACCGCCACCACCACCGTGCACAACCGCATCGTGCGCAACGTATTCCTCGATAACGGCGACGGCCTGGAGTTGACCCGCGGCGCGGCCTGGAACCTGGTGGCCGACAACCTGTTCCAATCCACCAGGGCCAACCCGGAACCCTCGCAGGGCATCGAGATCCTGTGGGGCAATGACAACAGCGTGGTCCACAACCGCTTCGTCGATTACTCCGATGGCCTGCAGATCAACTGGGGCAACCGCAACTACATCGCGGCAAACACCTTCACCGGCAATTCGCTGGGCCTGAGCATCACCGGCAGCGGCAACGTGGTCGACGGCAACACCATCACCGGCAATGGCATCGGCATCGGCGTGCGCCCGCAGCCGGTCAGTGCGCCGAACCGCTTCACCGGCAACCGCATCTACGGCAACGGTCTGCCGATCGAGCGCTGCGAAGCCGGCGGCGCCTGTGTGAAGGGCCAGCCGCGTGGCGCCATCGTGTTCGGTGTGCCGGGCCTGGAGCACGCCAGCTTCGTCGGCTCCCGTGGCCGTGGCGTGGACAACGATGCGTCCAAGCGTGCGCGCATCTGCACCGCTGCCGGCCAGGCCGGCTGCCAGCCGCTGCCGAACCTCGGCCAGGCCGCGCCGCAGCTGACCGCAGTGCAGGGCAAGGGTGCGCAGCGCCAGCTGACGGGTCGTCTCCAGGGCGTGCCTGATACCCGCTACCAGGTGGAAGTGTTCGGCAACCGCGCCGCCACCGGCAACGAGGCCGAGTGGGTGCTCGGCAGTGTTGAAGCACGTACCGACGCGCAGGGGCAGGGCAGCTTCACCTTCCCGCTCGGTGCAGGGACCGACGCTGCCGCTGCCGGCAGCCTGACCGCCACGGTTACCTCGGCGCAGGGCGCCACCTCCCCGCTGAGTGCGCCGCTGTCGCTGCACTGATCACCTCCACGAGACCGCGATCATGAATCCTGCGAAACCTGTTTCCCTGGGCATGCTGGCCGCCCTGCTGCTGCCAGCCGTGGCCAGCGCGCAGTCCAGCAACCGCTACGAAGGCAAGACGCTTACCGGCGACTGGGGCGGCACCCGCACCGAACTGGTCGAGCGCGGCGTTGCCTTCCGCGGCGACTACGTGGGCGAGGCCATGGGCGTGGTCGATGGTGGCTACGGCGAAACCGGCGCGCGCTATGCGCAGCAGGTGCGGGTGGGCGTGGACCTGGACATGGGCAAGCTGGCCGGCTGGGACGGCGGTGCGTTCCACTTCACCCTCAACGATCGTCGTGGCCGCAGCACCTCGGTGGACTTCGTCGGCAACCGCTTCCCGATCCAGGAGGCGTATGGCGGCCAGTACACGCGGCTGACCGAGCTGAGCTACGACCAGACCTTCAATGCGGGCCGGTCGTACTACAAGCTGGGGTACTACGCGATGGGCAACCAGTTCGGCCTGCACAGCCTGCTGACCCACTTCGTCAACGCCGCATTCTGCGCCCACCCGCTGGCGATGTCCGGCAACAGCGGCTGGTACAACTATCCGATGGCACGCTGGGGTGGTGAGTTCGCCCAGCAGATCAGCCCGGCGGTGAACGTGCGCACGGGCTGGTTCCAGGTCAACCCGAACCTGGGCGGCAACATCGAACGCAACGCATTCCGTCCGTTCGTTTCGGGCACCACCGGCTCGCTGTTTCCGGTGGAGGTGACCTGGACGCCGGCCAAGGGCAGCCGCTACGCCGGCGTCTACAAGTTCGGTGGCTACTACGACACGTCGCGCGTGGACAAGCGCGGCCTCGATACCTCGCCGACCACCGGGCGCCACGGCGCCTACGTGCTGGCCGAACAGCGCCTGACCCAGGAATCGGCCGACCCGAGCCGCGGCCTGACCGCCTTCGCGCAGTACATGGTGTCCGACACCGATACCGCGCAGATCAAGCGCTGGTACGCGCTGGGCGGCGTCTACCAGGGCATCGGCGCGCGTGCGCAGGACAGCATCGCGCTGGGCTACGTCGGCGCTGACATCAATGACCGCCTGGTCGATGCGCGGCGCGCCACGTTGGCCGCCGGGGGCGTGCCCACCGATTCGCCGCTGTACAACCTCAGCCAGGCCGAGGAGCTGTTCGAGCTGTCCTACAGCTTCCAGGTGAACCCCTGGCTGATGATCCGCCCGGACGTGCAGTACATCGTCAACCCGGGCACGTTCAATTACAGCGGTACCGACAACGCCTGGGCCGTGGGTGTCCAGGCCAAGGTGACCTTCTGATGGCCGCGCGCTCCTTCCATGCTGTGGTGACCGCGATGAACATTTCGCTCGCTTCCGTTGTCCTCGCCGGCGTGCTCGCCTCCTCCCCCTTGCTGGCCCTGGCCGCGCCGCCACCGGTGGTGCTGCAGGTCGGCCAACTAAGCATCGGCGAGGGCAGCCCGCGCACCATCGTACCGATCACCGGTGCCACCGCGGATGTCGCTCTGCAGCAGGCCGCGGCGATCGCCGCCAGCAGATCCACCGACATCGCCGAGTGGCGCATCGACTACCTGGACATCGCCACCGATGGCAAGGCGCTGGTCGCGCTGGGCAAGCGCATCCAGGCCACGCTGGGAGGCAAGCCAGCCATCGTGACCTTCCGCACGAAGGCCGAAGGGGGCGCCAAGCCGATCAGCGATGCCGACTACGGCAAGCTCTACGCTGCGCTGCTGCGCGGTGGTGTCGCCCAGCTGATCGACGTGGAGATGTTCCGCGATCCGAAGGTGGTGCAGGCGCTGGTGGCGCAGGCCCATAAGGCCGGCGTGAAAGTGGTGATGTCCAGCCATGACTTCCACGCCACGCCACCGCGCGAGGAGATCGTCGCACGCCTGCTCAAGCAGCAGGCCCTTGGCGCGGACGTGCTGAAGATCGCGGTGATGCCGCGCGACGCTGGCGATGTGCTGGCATTGCTCGATGCCACCTGGCAGGTGCGCCAGCAGAGCGACAAGCCGCTGCTGACCATGTCGATGGGCGGCACCGGCGTGGTTTCGCGCCTGGCCGGCGAAACCTTCGGCCAAGCCCTGACCTTCGGCATGATCGGCACCCCGTCGGCGCCAGGCCAGGTCGAGGTTGAGCGCCTCCAGGACGTTCTGCAGGTCATCCATGCATCCAGCCAGGCCGGTCACTGAGACCTTCCCCGCCGGACGTTCCACCGCACCACGCTGTTGCAGGAAACCGCACCATGAGCCACGCCTCCGCCGCCGCACCGTCGCTTGTCCTTGAACGGATGAGTTCCTTCCAGTGGACCGCCATCGCCATCTGCGTGCTGTTGAACATGCTTGATGGCTTCGATGTGATGGTCATGGCCTTCACCGCGCCGCATGTTTCGGCGGACTGGGCGCTGTCGGGCAAGGTACTGGGGCTGATGCTCAGTGCCGGGCTGGTCGGCATGGCGCTGGGTTCGTTCCTGCTGGCACCGCTGGCCGACCGCTGGGGGCGGCGGCCGATGATCGTCTGCTGCGTGCTGATCCTCACCAGTGGCATGGCGCTGTCCGCGCTGGCCGCCGACGCCTGGCAGCTGGGTGCGCTGCGCGTGTACACCGGCATCGGCATCGGCGGCATGCTGGCCGGTGTGGGGGTGATCACCGCCGAGTACGCCAACGCCAAGTGGCGCAGCACCGCAGTCGCGCTGCAGGCCACCGGCTACCCGATCGGTGCGACCGCTGGCGGTCTGCTGGCTGCGTGGATGCTGGAGCACTGGGCCTGGCACAGCGTGTTCCTGGTCGGCGCAGCGGCATCGCTGCTGTGCATTCCGTTGGTGCTCAAATGCCTGCCCGAATCGCTGGATTTCCTGGTCGCGCGTCGCCCGGCCAATGCCTTGCCACGCTTGAACGCGCTGCTCTCGCGCATGCGCATGCCAGAGCTGCAGGCGCTGCCGCCAGCGCCGGTGCGCGACGGCCAGCGCCAGGGTTATGCCGCGCTGTTCGTGGGTGACCTGCGCCGCGTCGCGCTGCTGATCGCGCTGGCGTTCTTCCTGCACATGTTCGCGTTTTATTTCGTGCTGAGCTGGACGCCGAAGCTGCTGGTCTCGGCCGGCGTGTCGGCGCAGCAGGGCATCACCGGTGGCGTGCTGTTGAACCTGGGCGGCATCGTTGGCGGCAGCCTGTTCGGCTGGCTGGCCTCGCGCTGGTCGCTGTCCAGGCTGACGGCCGGCGCGCTGCTGCTGGCGATGGTCTCGATGCTGGGCTTTGCGGCCTTCAGCACGCAGCTGGGCGTGGCCTTCCCGCTGGCCTTCGTGATCGGTGCGGCACTGTTCGCAGCGATGGCCGGCCTGTATGCGGCCGCGCCGGTGGTGTTCGCCGCCGAAGTGCGGACCACCGGCCTGGGCTGGGCCATCGGCATCGGCCGGGTCGGTGCGATCCTCTCGCCACTCACGGTGGGTGTTCTGGTCGATGGTGGCTGGCAGCCGTCCTCGTTGTACGTGCTGTGCGCTGCGCCGCTGCTGCTGGCGGCATGGGCGTGCCTCGGCCTGCGCGTGGGCGTGGGTCAGAACCGGCGTTGAACCGATGGCCGGAGCACATCACTCAATGTGCGATTATCGAATCGAATGGCCGAATATCGCATTGACCGGGCGGCGTGCCATGGCGACCATGTCCGGGTCGTGTTTTCCCTTCGCAGTGGCCCTGCAGCGTGGCGGTGATGACCGCCGGCAGGCAGGGCAAGGAGCAATGCAGTGATCGACAAGAGCGTAGCCAGCGTGGAAGCAGCGGTGGCCGATATCCATGATGGCGCGACCGTGATGATCGGCGGCTTTGGCACTGCCGGCATGCCCGACGAGCTGATCGATGCGCTCATTGCACAGGGTGCGCGCGAGCTGACCATCATCAACAACAATGCCGGCAACGGCGATACCGGCCTGGCTGCGCTGATCAAGCACAAGCGCGTTCGCCGCATCGTCTGCTCCTTCCCGCGCCAGGCCGATTCGCAGCACTTCGACGCGGCCTACCGCGCCGGCGAGATCGAACTGGAGCTGGTGCCGCAGGGCAACCTGGCCGCGCGCATCCATGCGGCCGGTTCCGGGCTGGGCGCGGTCTTCACGCCCACCGGCTATGGCACCGAGCTGGCCCAGGGCAAGGAAACGCGCGAGATCGACGGTCGCCACTACGTGCTCGAGTACCCGCTGCATGCCGATTTCGCGCTGATCAAGGCCGACCGCGGCGATCGCTGGGGCAACCTGGTGTATCGCCGGACTGCACGCAACTTCGGCCCGCTGATGGCGATGGCCGCGCGCTGCACCATCGTGCAGGTGCGTGAGGTGGTGCCGCTGGGCGAGCTGGACCCGGAGGCCGTGGTGACCCCCGGCATCTTCGTGCAGCGCGTGGTGCCGGTGGCCGCAGAAGGAGTGCAGGCATGAACAAGCTCAGCCGCGAACAGATGGCCGCGCGCGTGGCGCGCGATATTCCCGAAGGGGCCTACGTCAACCTGGGCATCGGCCTGCCGACCACGGTGGCCAACTTCCTGCCGGCGGACAAGGAGATACTGCTGCAGTCGGAAAACGGCCTGCTGGGCATGGGCCCGGCACCGGCGCCCGGCCAGGAAGACCCGGACCTGATCAATGCCGGCAAGCAGCCGGTTACCCTGCTGACCGGTGGCTGCTATTTCCACCACGCCGATTCGTTCGCGATGATGCGTGGTGGCCACCTCGACATCTGCGTGCTCGGTGCCTTCCAGGTCTCGGCACACGGTGACCTGGCCAACTGGAGCACCGGCGCCTCCGACGCGATTCCCGCCGTGGGCGGTGCAATGGACCTGGCCATCGGGGCCAAGCAGGTGTTCGTGATGATGGACCTGTTCACCAAGCAGGGTGAAAGCAAGTTGGTGGCCGAATGCAGCTATCCGCTGACCGGCCTGCGCTGCGTGTCGCGCGTGTATACCGATGTGGCGGTGTTCGACCTCGGCGCCGACGGCGCGACCGTGCTGGAAATGGTCGAGGGCGTGGACATCGATCAGCTGCGTGAACTGACCGGCCTGCCGCTGGCACTGGCCGAGGGAGCCTGATATGCCCCTGCACGAGACCTATATCGTCGATGGCATCCGCACCCCGATCGGCCGCTACGGCGGCGCGTTGTCCGGTGTGCGCGCCGACGACCTCGGCGCGATTCCGCTGAAGGCACTGCTGGCGCGCCACCCGCAACTGGACCCGGCGCTGGTGGAGGACGTCTACCTGGGCTGCGCCAACCAGGCCGGTGAGGACAACCGCAACGTCGCCCGCATGAGCCTGCTGCTGGCCGGCCTGCCGGTGAGCGTGCCCGGCAGCACGATCAACCGCCTGTGCGGTTCGGGCCTGGATGCGATCGGCACCGTGGCCCGTGGCATTGCTGCCGGCGAGCTCGGCCTGGCCATTGCCGGCGGCGTCGAATCGATGTCGCGCGCGCCGTTCGTGATGGGCAAGGCAACCTCGCCGTTCGCCCGTGACCAGCAGATCGAAGACACCACCATGGGCTGGCGCTTCATCAACCCGCGCCTGCGTGAACTGCACGGCGTGGAGACCATGGGCCAGACCGCCGAGAACGTGGCTGAGCGCTACGGCGTCAGCCGCGAGGACCAGGATGCGTTCGCCCTGCGCAGCCAGCAGCGAACGGCCGCCGCGCAGGCGCGCGGCTTCTTCGACGGCGAGATCGTGGCGGTGGACGTACCGGGCCGCAAACGCGGCGAAACCGTGACCGTCGAGCGCGATGAACACCCGCGCGGCGATACCACCGCCGAAGCACTGGCCAAGCTGAAGCCGCTGTTCCGCCAGCCGGGCACGGTGACCGCCGGCAACGCCTCGGGCATCAACGATGGTGCGGCCGCGCTGCTGCTGGCGTCCGGTGCGCAGGTACAGGCGCTGGGCCTGACCCCGCGCGCGCGCATCCTCGGCTTTGCCAGTGCCGGCGTGGAGCCGGCGATCATGGGCATGGGCCCGGTGCCGGCCAGCCAGAAGCTGATGGCACGGCTGGGCCTGGCCATCGCCGATTTCGATGCCATCGAACTGAACGAGGCCTTCGCCTCGCAGGGGCTGGCCTGCATGCGCCAGCTGGGCCTGGCCGACGATGCCGTGCACGTGAACCCCAACGGCGGTGCCATCGCGCTGGGCCACCCGCTGGGCATGAGCGGCGCGCGCCTGGCGCTGACCCTGCTGCGCCAGCTGGAGGCCAGCGGTGGCCGCCGTGGCCTGGCCACGATGTGCATCGGCGTGGGGCAGGGCGTGGCCCTGGCCATCGAGCGCGTGTGAACCATCCCCTGATTCCGTAATCTCAAGACAGCTGCGGCTTCCGGGCCGCTCGCCAACAGGAGTACGCCATGAGCGATCCCACCCCACTACGCGGCTACCGCAAGCCGTACCCCGGCAGCCAGCCGCCGCGCATCCACCTGCCGTACGCCTCCACCGCGCTGCGCGGCCCGGGAACCGACCCGATCGCGATCCCGGTGACGCTCTCGGAAGTGACCGGCCCGAGCATCAACCGCATCACCCTCGGTGAGCATGCCGCCGACCTGACTGCCGGCTTCCCCGGCCAGCCGCAGGGTGAGCGCATCATCGTCAGCGGCCGCGTGCTGGACGAGAACGGTCGCCCGGTGCGCAACACCGTGGTGGAGGTATGGCAGTGCAACGCCGCCGGCCGTTACCTGCACAAGGGCGACCAGCACGACGCGCCGCTGGATCCGAACTTCAAGGGCACCGGCCAGGTGCTGACCGACAGCGAAGGCCGCTACCGCTTCACCACCATCAAACCGGGCGCGTACCCGTGGCGCAATCACTACAACGCCTGGCGCCCGGCACACATCCACTTCTCGCTGCATGGCGAAGGCATCGGCCAGCGCCTGGTCACGCAGATGTATTTCCCCAATGATCCGCTGCTGGCGTTTGATCCGATCTACAACTGCGTGGACGACGCCAAGGCGCGGGAGCGCATGGTGTCCTCGTTCGATTGGGAAAACACCGCCAACGAATTCGCGCTGGGCTACCGTTTCGACATCGTGCTGCGCGGTCGCAAGATGACCGTCTGGGAGTAACACCATGAGTTTCCAATCCACTCCATGGCAGACCGTCGGCCCGTACTACCGCCTGGGCCTGGAACCGCTGTACCGCACCGACATCGCCCCGGCCACCGCGCAGGGTGAGCGCGTGGAAGTGCAGGGCCAGGTGTTCGATGGCAATGGCGTGCCGGTGTCCGATGCCGTGCTGGAAATCTGGCAGGCCGATGCGCAGGGCATCTATGCCCATGGCGAAGACCCGCGCCGTGACGACCACGACCCGGCCTTCGACGGCTGGGGCCGCGTGCCCACCGACGACCAGGGCCGCTTCGCCTTCACCACCGTCAAGCCGGGCCGCGTGCCAGGCCTGCGTGGCGAGCCGCAGGCGCCGCACCTGGTGGTGCTGGTGTTCATGCGCGGCCTGCTGCAGGCCACCCGTGCACGCATCTACTTCAGTGACGAAGCCAGCAACGCCGAGGACGGCATCCTCGCGCTGGTGCCGGCCGAACGCCGCCAGACCCTGGTCGCACAGGCGCAGGGCAAGGGCCTGTACCACTGGGACGTGCGCATGCAGGGCCCGGACGAGACGGTGTTCTTCGCATACTGATCGCGGCGCGCCCGACGCGCCTTCCGGCCACTCCACGCCCGCGTGCGGCGGGCGCGGGTAAGCTGTGATTACCCAGGATGGACTGCACCGATGAGCCACTTCCCAACGCTGCTGGGCGGTCTGTTCGGCGACCCCGCCGTCGACGCCGTGTTCCGCGATGAAGCACGCCTGCAGGCGATGCTCGATGTCGAACGCGCTCTGGTGCGCGCGCAGGTGCAGTGCGGGGTGATTCCCGCAGCCGCGCTGGCACCGATCGAAGCGGCCTGCAGCGCCGATCTGTATTCGTTGCCGGCGCTGTCGGCAGCCACCGCACTGGCTGGCAATCCGGCCATTCCACTGGTCAAGGCACTCACCGCGCAGGTCAAGGCGAACGATGCCGAGGCCGCGCGCTGGGTGCACTGGGGCGCCACCAGCCAGGACATCATCGATACCGGCGCGGTGCTGCAGCTGCGCGCGGCAGTCAGCCAGGTGCAGGCGCGCCTGCGCGTGCTGTGCATGGCGCTGGCGCGGCTGGCCGAGGCAGAGCGCGGCACCGGGCTGCCCGGGCGCACGCTGCTGCAACAAGCAGTGCCGGTGACCTTCGGCCTGAAGGCGGCCGGTTGGCTCGACGCCCTGCAGCGCAGCCAGCGCAGGCTGGATGCGTTGGCCGCAGACACGCTGGTGCTGCAGTTCGGCGGTGCCGCCGGCACCCTGGCCTCGCTGCAGACGCGCGGGCTGGACGTGGCCGAAGCCCTGGCTGCCGAGCTGCAGTTGCCGCTGCCGGCATTGCCCTGGCACACCGCGCGTGACCGCATTGCCGAGTTCGGCAGCGTGTTCGCACTGCTGACCGGCAGCCTCGGCAAGATCGCCACCGACATCGTGCTGCTGATGCAGTCCGAGGTGGCCGAAGCCTTCGAGCCCGCGGGCGAGGGCAAGGGCGGTTCCTCGGCAATGCCGCACAAGCGCAATCCGGTGGGCTGCGTGGCCGCCATTGCCGCCGCCACGCGCGTACCGGGCCTGCTGTCCACGCTGTTCACTGCCATGCCGCAGCCGCACGAGCGCGCAGCAGGCCAATGGCACGCCGAATGGGACACCGTGCCGGAGATCGTGCGCCTGTGTGCGGGCAGCCTGGCCCAGGTGGATGTGGTGGTGCAGGGCCTGCAGCTGGACCGCGAGCGCATGCGCCAGCACCTGGACAGTCATGGCGGCCTGCTTTACGCCGAAGCCGTTGCGGTCACCCTGGGCGAGCGCATCGGCAAGCCGGCCGCACATGCCCTGGTGGAACAAGCGGCCAGGCAGGCGCTTGCGCAATCGCAGCACCTGCGCGTGGTGCTGGGGCAGATGCCCGAAGTCACCGCGCAGCTTTCCGCCGCACAACTGGATGCCCTGTTCGCCGCAGACAGCTGGCGCGGCATGGCCGATACCTGGATCGACCGCGTGCTCGCGCGCGGCTGATCCTACGTTCAACGTTGGAGCACGCATGCCATTCCTCGACCTTCCGCAGCATCGCCTGCACTACCAGACCGAGGGCCGCGCCGACGGGCAGTGGCTGACCTTCTGCAATTCGCTGGGTACCGACCTGGGCATGTGGCAGCCGCAGGTGGATGCACTCGCCTCGCAGTACCGCATCCTGCGCTATGACCGTCGCGGCCATGGCCAGTCCAGCACGCCGCCGGGGCTGTACAGCGTGGCCGAACTGGGCGCTGATGTGCTGGCCCTGTGGGACCACCTCGGCATCGCGCGCAGCCATTTCTGCGGGCTGTCGATCGGTGGCCTGACCGGGCAGTGGCTGGGCGTGCATGCTGGCAATCGCCTGCGCACGCTCACGGTGGCTGCCACCGCAGCGAAGATCGGCACGCTGGACGGCTGGCAGGCGCGCATCGCCCAGGTCCAGCACGATGGCCTGTTGCCGCTGGTCGATGGCACCCGCGAACGCTGGTTCACCGCCGCCTTCGCGCAGACCCATGCCAGCCAGGTGGAAGACATCCTTCAGCGCTTCCTCGCCACCAGCGTGGCTGGCTATGCCGGCTGCTGCAACGCCGTGGGCACGGCCGACTTCCGTGATGCGCTGGGCTGCATTGGCGTGCCGTTGCTGGCCATTGCCGGAGATGACGACCCGGTGTGCGCTCCGGCCGAGCTGCAGGCAATCGCCGACGGCGTGGCCCATGGCCACCATGCCGCCGTACCGGGCCGCCACATCTGCAACCTGGAATCGCCGCAGGCGTTCACCTCCGCACTGGCCGCGCATCTTTCGGCGCAGCACTGATCCCGCACAACAGGTAGACCACGATGGACGAACAGGAACGCTACGAAGCCGGCCTTGCGGTGCGCCGCCAGGTACTGGGCGAGGCACACGTCGAACGCTCGCTGCAGGCGCGCACCGAGTTCACCACCGAATTCCAGGAATTCATCACGCGCACGGCGTGGGGCACGGTGTGGACGCGCGAGGGCCTGCCGCGGCATACGCGCTCGCTGCTGACCATCGTGATGATGGTGGCGCTGGGCCATGACGAGGAGTTCAAGCTGCATATCCGTGCCGCCCGCAACAACGGGGTGACGCCGGAGGAGATCAAGGAAGCGCTGCTGCAGGCCGCGATCTACTGTGGCGTGCCCGCGGCCAACCATGCGTTCGCGCTGGCCAAGCCGATCCTGGAAGAGCAGGCCGCAGAGCGCTGACGCCGAACATCCGCCGGGCATGGCCCGGCGCCACCAGCGCGCGGCCCCGGTAGCGGGCCATGCCCGGCGGATGCACCTCAATTCAACAACGTGCCCAACCGCTGTGCGGCCTCGCGCAGGCGCGGCAACAGCTGGGTCTGCATCACGCCCAGGCCGATACGGCCCGCCTGGGTGCCGATGTTCAGCGCGGCCACGACATCGCCGCTGCGCGAACGCACTGGCACGGCGATCGAGCGCAGGCCGATCTCCAGTTCCTGGTCGACCAGCGACGCGCCTTCGCGGCGCACCTTTTCCAGCAGGTCGAGGAAGTCATCCATGCGGGTGACCGTGCGTTCAGTGCGCGGCCGCAGCGGGTTGCGTTCCAGGTAGCCTTCCAGCGTGTCGCGCGGCAACGAGGCCAGCAGCACGCGGCCCATCGAGGTGCAGTAGGCCGGCAAGCGGCTGCCTGCGCGCAGGCCGATCGACATGATGCGTACGGTTTCCGCGCGTGCTACGTACAGGATGTCATCGCCATCGAGCACGCCCAGCGAGCAGGATTCGTGCACGGCATCGCGCAGGGCATCCAGCACCGGTTGCGCAGCAGCGGTCATCGACGACGACGCGACATAGGCACCGCCCATGCCCAGCACGCGCGGCAGCAGCACGAAGCCGCGGCCCTGTTCACCTACGTAGCCGAGCTTCTCCAGCGTGTACAGCACGCGCCGTACCGCTGCGCGGGAAATGCCGGTATCGCTGCTGATCTGTGACATCGTCACTTCGCGCGGGTGCTGCGAGAACACGCTCAGCACGGCCAAGCCGCGGCCGAGCGACGTCATGAAGTCCGGATCGCCCTGGTTGTCCTGGATCTGCTGCATCAGCTCATGGGCCAGGCCACGATCCTGCGGTGGGGCAGGGGGGCGCTTGGGTCGACGGCTGGGAGGAACGGCAGGCATGGCAGCAGCTTTCATCGGGTTCGACCTCGCATGGTAAGGGCTCGAACCAGCAACCGGTACCCACGCGGCGCAGCCTGCGAGGCTGCGCCGCATGGCGCCGGTCACTTGCGCTCGGGCAGCGCGTAGGCGATCACGTAGTCGCCACGGTCCGGTGACTGGCGTGCGCCACCGGCGGAAATCACCACGTACTGGCGACCGGTCTTCGGCGAGACGTAGGTCATCGGCGTGCCCTGGCTGCCAACCGGCATGCGGGCCTTCCACACTTCCTCGCCGGTGCGGCTGTCATAGGCGCGAAGGTAGTAATCCTGCGTACCGGCGAAGAACAGCAGGCCCGACTGCGTGGCCAGCGAACCGCCCAGGGTCGGCATGCCGATCGGAATCGGCAGGCCCATCTTGATGCCCATCGGCCCGGTGTCCTTCACCGTGCCCACCGGTACCTGCCAGACCAGCTGGCGGGTGGCCAGGTTGATCGCCGACATCGTGCCGAACGGCGGTTTCTGGCAGGGAATGCCCAGCTTGGACAGGAAGCGGTCGCGCAGCGAGCCGTACGGCGTACCGGTCTGCGAGGCCGCACCCATTTCCACGCCACCGTCGCCGCTGGTCATCTGCGCGCGCGGGATCAGCTTGGTCCACAGGCCCAGGCGCATGTCATTGACGAACAGGTAGCCGGTGGTGGGGTCGACCGAGGCGCTGCCCCAGTTCATGCCACCCAGCGAACCGGGCCATTGCAGCGCGAGGTCTTCGCCCGGCGGCGTGTACATGCCGTCGTAGCGGAACTGCTTGAACTGGATGCGGCACAGCATCTGGTCGATCGGGGTGGCGCCCCACATGTCCGACTCGGTCAGCGTCTGCGCGCCGATCTGCGGCAGGCCCACCGACAGCGGCTGGGTGGCGGCATAGCGTTCGCCCTGCGCATTGCCCTGCGGCGCGGGTATGTTGCGCACTTCGCTGATCGGCACGCCGGTCTGGCGATTGAGCATGAAGATCTGCCCGGCCTTGGTGATCTGCAGCAGGGCCGGCAGCGTGCCGCCCTTGCCGTCGGGCACGTCGGTCAGGGTCGGCTGCGCGGGCAGGTCGTAGTCCCACAGATCGTGGTGCACGGTCTGGTAGACCCAGCGCTCCTTGCCGGTGGCCACGTCCAGCGCAACCACCGCCGAACTGTACTTGTCATCCTGCGGGGTGCGCTCGCCGGCCCACTGGTCAGGCGTGGTGTTGCCGGTGGGCAGGTA
Organism: Stenotrophomonas sp. RIT309; assembly: GCF_000632045.1. NCBI lineage: Bacteria > Pseudomonadati > Pseudomonadota > Gammaproteobacteria > Lysobacterales > Lysobacteraceae > Stenotrophomonas > Stenotrophomonas sp. RIT309. The sequence continues at coordinate 44,425 of NZ_JFYS01000041.1, read as the reverse complement.
GACCAGGCCCAGCTGCGGGTCGTAGGCCATCGAGGTCCACACGTTCGGCGTGGCGCGCGTGTAGTGGATCGACGGATCCAGCGGCACGTCCGGGGTTTCCCTGGAAAGATCCCAGACCCAGGCCAGTGCGCCGGTGCGCACGTTGTAGGCACGCACCACGCCGGACGGCTCACCCACTTCGATGTTGTCGGCCACGCGGCCACCGACCACGATCAGTTCGCCGGCTACCAACGGTGCGGCGGTGAGGGTGTAGAAGCCCGGCTTGATCTCGCCCATGCCGGCCTTCAGGTCGACCACGCCGTTGCTGCCGAAGTCCGGGCACAGCGCGCCGGTCTTCGCATCCAGCGCGAACAGGCGCGCATCGATGGAGGTCATCAGGATGCGCTTCTCGCACAGCGCCGGGCCCGTGCTGGCCTTTTCGGCGGCCGGCAGCGGCGCAGGTGCCGGAGCGGCTGCATCTGCAGCAGACGGTGCGCTGGTTGCGTCGAAATAGCCCAGACCGCGGCAGCGTTGCCAGTTCGGCGCGGTGGCCTTGGGGTCGAAGGCCCAGCGCTGCTTGCCGGAATCGGCATCGATGGCGATTACCTGATTGTGCGGGGTGCACAGGAACAGGGTGTCGCCGATCTGCAGCGGGGTGTTCTGGTCCTCGGCACCGAAACCGTTGCTTTCCGGCACATCGCCGGTGCGCGCCGTCCAGGCAACCTGCAGTTCCTTCACGTTGGCCGGGGTGATCTGGTCCAGCGCGGCAAAGCGGGTGCCGGCGGTGGTGTTGCCCCAGTGCATCCAGTCGTGCTGCTCAGCGCCCTTGGCCACCGGCACCACCGGCGGCGTCGTGCCCTGCGCGGTCTGTACCGGGCGCGGCTGGAACGCCGACACCGCAGTGCCCAGCAGGCCAACCAGCAGCACGGCGGCTACGCCATAGGCGCCGCGACCGGCAACCTGGCCTCGGCTGCGGCGCAGCACCGGCCACGCCAGGGCGACCAGAAGGGCCAGCACCGCCGGCATCACCAGCCGCGATACCAGCGGCCAGAAATTCCAGCCGGCATCCACCAGTGCCCACAGCAGCGTGGCCAGGAAGGCCAGGCCGTACAGCAGCGCACCGTTCGGCCGGCGCATCGCCAGCAGCACGCCGGCTACCGCCGACACCGCACCCATCAGCAGGAAATACCAACTGCCCCCCAGCTGCACCAGGCGTACACCGCCGACCAGCAGAGCCAGGCCGAACAGGGTCACCAGGATGCCGAGCAGGACCACCAGCACACGGCACAGGGCCGGAACTCTCGTCGTCTCGTCCACGTTGCATGAACCTCATTGCGAAAAACCCGCGCGGAGGCGGGGAAAGCCCCGCGCGCGCCAGGCGTGGCGGGGGCCAACGGCATCCCGGGCGGCTGCGGGCCGTGACGGCGGGCAGGCGTCGGCCTGCTTATGACGCAGGCTGGGTGAATGACCGGTTAGGGCGATTATCGCACGCGTGTGCGATTTTGGCGCGATGCCCCACGGCGCCATCGGTGGAACGCAGCGGCGCAGTGGTGCCGGGAACGGGCAGGGCAGGGGCGAACCGGTTACCCTATGCCGCCATACAAGCTGGTAGCTGCAATGACCGACGCCACCGTGGCCGTCCCCGCCTGGGCCTCACGCCTGCGCGACATCGCTGATTTCCCGAAGCCGGGCATCCTGTTCAAGGACATCATGCCGCTGCTCGCTCACAGCGAGGACTTCCGTGGCGCGATCGTGGCGATGGCCGATCGCTGGCGCGATCAGAAGCTGGACGCGGTGGTCGGCATCGAATCGCGCGGCTTCATCCTCGGTGCGGCCATGGCGCTGGAACTGGGCGTGGGCTTCGTGCCGGTGCGCAAGCCGGGCAAGCTGCCGGGCAAGGTGCTGCGCGAGGAATACACGCTGGAATACCGCAGCGACTGCATTGAAGTGCATGCCGACGCGCTGCCGGCCGGTGCGCGCGTAGCGATCATCGACGACGTGCTGGCAACCGGCGGTACGCTGGTTGCTGCGTTGTCGCTGGTGCGCCGCCTGGGCGTGGACGTGGTCGGCGCCGGCGTGCTGGTCGAACTGGATGGCCTGGGCGGCCGTGGCCGCTGGGAAGCGGATCTGCCGCTGCACACCGAACTGGTGTTCTGATTGCGCAGGTGCCAACCAAGGTGGCACCTGCCCGAGCGAATCGCGGCGAACCGGTAGTTGCCAACCTTGGTTGGCACCGCATGGATGGGCCAACCAAGGTTGGCCACTACCAGGTCACCTCGCTGCCAACCGTGATCGGCAGCGCTCCTTCAATCACATCATCCGCACGCGGAAACGACGGCCCTTGATCTTGCCCGCTTCCAGCTTCGCCACCGCCTTGTTGACCTGCTCGCGGGCGATCGCCACGTAAGAACGGGTCGGGAAGATCGCGATCTTGCCGATGAACTTGGCCGACAGGCCGGCATCGCCGGTGAGGGCGCCGAGGATGTCGCCTGCGCGCAGCTTGTCGGTCTTGCCGCCATCGATGCGCAGGGTGCGCATCGCCGCCTGCGGCAGCTCGGCCGGGCGCGACGTCGCCAGCGGCGTCTTCTGCCAATCCAGCGGCTCGCCGCGCTGTGCTTCGATGGCGTCGGCGCGGTTCTTTTCGCGGCCCGCCACCAGACTGATCGCCAAGCCACTGGCGCCGGCACGACCGGTACGGCCGACACGGTGCTGGTAGCTCTCGACGTCGGTCGGCAGCTCGTAGTTGATCACCGCGGCCAGTTCTTCCACATCCAGCCCGCGTGCGGCGACGTCGCTGGCAACCAGCACGTTGCAGCTGCGGTTGGCCAGGCGCAGCAGCACTTCCTCGCGGTCGCGCTGTTCCATGTCGCCATGCAGGGCGAGCGCGGAGAAGCCGAACTGCTGCAGCGAGTTGGCCACTTCGTCCACGTCCTTGCGGGTGTTGCAGAACACCACGGCCGATTCGGGCGTGTACTTCAGCAGCAGGCCGGCCAGTGCCTTCTGCCGGTGTGCCGGTTCGACTTCGCAGAACAGGTGGCGGATGGCCGGGGCCTGGTCGGCGCCTTCCACGGTCACTTCCACGGCATCGCGCAGCAGGTCGCGGGCCATGGTGCGGATGGTGTCGGGGAAGGTGGCCGAGAACAGCAGGCTCTGGCGATCGCGGTGGGTACGGCCGGCGATCTCACGGATCGGTTCCTCGAAGCCCATATCGAGCATGCGGTCGGCTTCATCCAGCACCAGGGTGCGCACGGCGCCCAGATTCAGTGCGCGCTTGCGCGCCAGTTCCTGCACGCGGCCGGGCGTGCCGACCACCACGTGCGGGTCGTGGCTTTCCAGCGACGCCAGCTGCGGGCCCAGTGGCGTGCCGCCGGTCAGCAGCAGCAGCTTCAGGTTGGGGATGCCGGTGGCCAGCTTGCGGATCTGCTTGGCCACCTGGTCGGCCAGCTCGCGGGTGGGGCACAGCACCAGCGCCTGTACGCGGATCAGGCTGGGGTCGATGGACTGCAGCAGGCCAAGACCGAAGGCGGCGGTCTTGCCGCTGCCGGTCGGGGCCTGGGCGATCACATCGCGGCCATCAAGGATGGCGGGCAGGCTCTGCGCCTGGATCGGCGTGAGGGTGGTGTAGCCGAGGGCATCCAGGCCGGGCTGCAGGGCCGGGCTCAGCGGCAGGGTCGAGAAATCAGTCATGGCGCATTGTACCTGCGCGCGCGCCCGGTCCCGCCGTCGTTCACGATTGTGGGGGCGCCCGGTAGCGGGCGACCTTGGTCGGCACCTTGGCCGAACGTTCCCTCAACCCAGCCCGATGACCACCAGCCGCGCAGCCATCGCCTGCAACTGCTCCGGGGTGGCCGGTTTTCCAGCGACCCGGGGCTCCAGCAGCAGCTGGTGGAACCACGGGTTGGCGTGCCGCGTGTCGACGTCGAACGAACAGGTCGCCTGCACGCCCATCACCGCTTGAACGATCTCGACCAGCGTGTCTTCGGCTTCATCGACATTGCCCCGGCCATATCGATCATCCAGCAGGCGCAGCGGGATCTGCAGCAGGGCGGGGGAGACTGGCATGCCTCAAGTCTAACGATCCACGTTGCCCTCAGCCCAGCACCGCCAGCACACCCTGGTGGATCGCCAGGCCACCCAGCAGCAACCAGGCGAACAGGATCGATGCCAGCAGCAGCGGCTTCAACCCGGCCTGGCGCAGCGCAGACACATGGGTGGTCAGGCCCAGCGCGGCCATCGCCATGGCCAGCAGCACGGTATCCAGCTGCACCAGCCCGGCCTGCACACCCACCGGCAGCAGATGCAGCGAGTTGAGCCCGGCAACCGCCACGAAACCGAACGCGAACCACGGCACCACGATCCGGGTCTTGCCACCGTCCGCCGCTGCCTTGCCACCACGGGCCAGCCACAAGGAAAGTACGATCAGGAACGGTGCCAGCAGCATCACCCGCACCATCTTGGTGATGACCGCGGTATCGGCGGCTGACTCGCCCACGGCACGTCCGGCAGCCACCACCTGTGCCACTTCATGCACGGTGGCGCCGGTGTACAGGCCGTACTGCCGCGCGTCCATCGCCAGCCAGCCGTGCGACTGCACCAGCGCATACAGCGCCGGGTACAGGAACATGGCCAGCGTGCCGAACACCACCACCGTCGATACCGCCACCGTCACCTGCGCAGCACGGCCGCGCACCACCGGCTCTGCGGCCATCACCGCCGCCGCACCGCAGATCGCGCTGCCGGCACCGATCAGCATGGCGGCCTCGCGCTCCATCCTGAACACCCGTACACCCAGCCAGCACGCCAGGCCGAAGGTGCTCGCCACCACCAGCACGTCCATCAGCACGCCGGCGACGCCGACGTGGCCGATGTCCTGGAAGGTCAGCCGCAGGCCGTACAGCACGATGCCCGCACGCAGCAGCCAATGCTTGGAGAAGCCCACGCCCGCCGCGCTGGCGGGGGCCAGTCGCGGGTACACGGTGTTGCCGACCACGATGCCGGCGACGATGGCGACGGTCAGCGCACTCAGGCCATGCGCCTGCAGCCAGGGCAGCTCGGCCAGGTACAGCGACGCCGCCGCCACCAGGCCGACCAGCAGCAGGCCGGGCAGGCGCGGTTGCCAGCGTTGGCGCAGGGCGGGCAGGGACCAGGGGGACAGGGCAGGCGCGTTCATGGCGGGTGGGATGCGGGAGAGAGGCGTACAGCCTGCATCCACGCTACCGACCCGTAAAACGAATAATATCGGTGAAAACTACCCATAACACAGGTAATGGCCATGCGCCTGACGCTCCGCCAGCTGCAGGTCTTCGTTGCCATCGCTGACCAGGGCAGCACCACCGCCGCAGGCCAGGCCATCGCGCTTTCCCAGTCCGCCAGCAGCGCCGCCCTGCAGGAGCTGGAAGCGCACTTCGGCACGCCGCTGTTCGACCGCATTGGCCGCCGCCTGGCGTTGAACGGCCACGGCCGGGCCTTGCTGGAGCCGGCGCGCGCGCTGTTGGTCAATGCCGCCGATCTGGAGCGGCAATTGGCGGCGGGCGGTGACCCGTCCCAAGGCGCGCCGCTGCGGCTGGTGTTGGCGGCCAGCACCACCATCGGCAACTACCTGCTGCCGCCGCGTATCGCCGAGCTGCTGCGGCAGGCACCGCAGGCCGAGGTCGATCTGCGCATCGACAACAGCGCAGGCGTGGTGGCGGCCGTTCAACGGCTGGACGTGGATGCAGGACTGATCGAAGGCCCATGCCACGAACGCGGGCTGCAGGTGACCGCCTGGCAGCAGGACCCGCTGGTGATCGTCGCCGCCGCGGATGCGCCCCCGCGCTGGTCGCTGGATGAACTGCGCGCAGCGCGCTGGCTGCTGCGCGAACCCGGCTCAGGCACCCGCGAGGCTGTCGAACAGGCATTGCTGCCGCATCTGCGCGGCTTCGCCCAGACCCTGCAGCTGGGCAATACCGAAGCCATCAAGCAAGCCGCCATCGCCGGCCTCGGCCTGGCCTGCCTCTCGCGCCACGCCCTGGAAGAACCCTTGGCCCTCGGCCGCCTGCGCATCCTTGAAACGCCATTGCCGGCCCTGCACCGCACGCTGTGGCTGGTACGCCACCCCGGCAAGCGATGGTTGCCGGGGTTGCAGGCGTTGTTGGGGGAAGTGCAGTAGCCGGGATCCATCTTCCACAGCGTGAATTCCACGTAGGGGTCAGAGCCTATTGCGCAGCAACGGGATCCGACCCCGTGCCGACCAACGGTCGGCACCCACCAACAGCAGCGGCAAACTGTCGAAGGCGGGGTGGGTCCGGTTGCGGGGGCGTGAGCGCCATGGATGGCGCGACCGAGCTTACATGGACGTACTTGCAGCGTCCCCCGCAACCGGACCCACCCCGCCATCCCACAGGAAGCCGGCTTTGGCTGTTGCCTCGGCGGTTGACGTTGCCTCTGCGGGTGCCGGGCGCCGCCCGGCCAGGCCCCGCAACCCGCTACAATGGCCGGATGCCTCTGATTACTCTGCAAAACGTCGACTTCAGCGTCGGCGGCCCGCTGTTGCTGGAAAAAGCCGAACTGTCGATCGAGCCGGGCGAGCGTATCGCCCTGATCGGCCGCAACGGCGCCGGCAAATCGACCCTGCTCAAGCTGCTGTCCGGCGACCACAAGCCCGATGACGGTGAAGTGCGCGTGCAGCAGGGCGTGCGCGTGACTCGCCTGGAGCAGGAGGTGCCGCACGGCGCCGCTGGCAGCGTGTTCGACGTCGTCGCCGATGGCCTGGGCGAACTGGGCCAATGGCTCGCCGAATTCCATCACCTCAGCCACGCCGACGTGTTCGATGGCGAAGCGCTGGGCAACGTCCAGGCCAAGATCGATGCCGCCAACGGCTGGGGCTTGGACCAGCGCGTCAGCGAGACCCTGACCAAGCTCGACCTCGATGGCGACGCGGAGTTTGCGCGCCTGTCCGGCGGCATGAAGCGCCGCGTGCTGCTCGGCCGCGCGCTGGTCTCCAGCCCCGACCTGCTGCTGCTGGACGAACCGACCAACCACCTCGACATCGAAGCCATCGACTGGCTCGAAATGTTCCTCAAGAACTGGAACGGCAGCGTGGTGTTCGTCACCCATGACCGCCGCTTCCTGCGTGCGCTGGCCACCCGCATCGTCGAGATCGACCGCGGCCAGGTCACCAGCTGGCCGGGCGACTGGGCCAACTACGAGCGCCGTCGCGAAGAACGCCTCAACGCGCAGGCCCAGGAAAACGCACGGTTCGACAAGCTGCTGGCGCAGGAAGAAGTGTGGATCCGCCAGGGCATCAAGGCACGCCGCACCCGCGACGAAGGCCGCGTACGCCGCTTGAAGGCGATGCGCAACGAGCGATCCGCCCGCCGCGACCTCAGCGGCAACGTCAAGATGGAAGCGGCCCAGGGCGTAAGCTCGGGCAAGAAGGTCATCGACATCAAGGACATTTCGTTCGCGTTCGGCGATCGCACGATGGTCCGTGATTTCTCCACCACCATCCTGCGTGGCGACCGCATCGGCCTGATCGGCCCCAACGGCAGTGGCAAGACCACGCTGTTGAAGCTGCTGCTGGGCGAACTGCAGCCGCAGAAGGGTGAGGTCAACGCCGGCACCAACCTGCAGGTTGCGTACTTCGACCAGTACCGTGCAGTGCTGCGCGAAGACTGGAGCGCGATCGAGAACGTGGCCGAAGGCCGCGATTTCCTCGAGTTCAACGGCAAGCGCAAGCACGTGCACGCCTACCTTCAGGACTTCATGTTCACCCCTGAGCGCGCGCGCGCGCCGATCACCCGCCTGTCCGGTGGCGAGCGCAACCGCCTGCTGCTGGCCAAGCTGTTCGCGCAGCCGTCCAACCTGCTGGTGATGGACGAACCGACCAACGATCTGGACGTGGAAACCCTGGAGCTGCTGGAAGAGCTGCTGGGCGAATACAACGGCACGTTGCTGCTGGTCAGCCATGATCGTGACTTCATCGACAACGTGGTGACCTCCACGCTGGTGATGGAAGGCGATGGCGTGATCGGCGAGTACGTGGGCGGCTACAGCGACTGGCAGCGTTACGCGGCCAGCGTGGCCGCTGCGCCTGCGGTGGTTGCTGCCGCCAAGCCGGTGGTCGCTGCCCCGGCGGCTGCTGCGGAACCGGCAGCGCCCAAGCGCAAGCTCGCCTACAAGGAAGCGCGTGAGCTGGAACAGCTGCCGAAGACCATCGAAAAGCTGGAAGGCGATGTCGAAGGGCTTACCTCGGCAATGAACGATCCGTCGTTCTACACGCGCAGCAGCGCCGAAGTGACCGCGCACACCCAGCAGCTGGCCAAGGTGCAGGCTGAACTGGATGCCGCGTACGCACGCTGGGAAGAGCTGGAAGGCTGATCGCCGGCCGGATTCAGTAGATCCACGCCATGCGTGGATATCCGGATACGTGCGGACCAACGGTCCGCACCCACCAACCAACGGTGCGCACCCACCGGCCAACGGTCCGCACCCACCGGGGCGGGCCGGCGGTCATTTGACCCCGTGCAGATCCCGCAGCTGGCTCGGCCGGCTGCCGAAATACGCGGCCAGATCGGCGATGTCCTGATCGCTCAGGTCCTTCGCCTGCGGTGTCATCAGCGCATGCTGGCGATCACCGGCACGGTAGGCCTGCAGCGCATGCGCCAGGTAATCGCCGTATTGACCACCCAGCTTCGGATAGGTCGGATCGATCGGCGCATTGCCGTCGGCACCGTGGCAATCGATGCAGCTCTGGCTGGTGGCCTTGCTCTTGACCTTGGCGCGGGCCTCGCCGGCGGCTTCACGCCCGGCAGGCAGGCCCGCGGAGGAAGACGATCCGTGCTCGCCGCTGGCGTGGCCGGGATCGCCGGCGGATTTCTCGCTGTTCTCCACCTGTGACTGCGAGCAGGCCGCCAGCAGCAGGGCGACGGACAGGGCGATGGCGTGACGCAGTGGATGCGCGGCTTTCGACATGGGCGGGCCTTACTTGACGGTGGACAGGTAAACAGCGAGATCGGCGATCTCCTGTTCGCTGAAACTCATCGACTGCGCCTGCATCGTCGGATGCCGGCGCTTGCCCTGGCGGTACTCGGTCAGGGCCTGGGTCAGGTACTGCTGGGTCTGGCCACCGATCTTCGGTACCCGGTAACTGGGGTAGGCGTTCTTGTAACCGGTGATGCCGTGGCAACCCTGGCAGGTGTAGGCCAGCACACGGCCATTGTCGAAACTGCCGGTGGGCGTGGCAGCCGCCGGCACAGGGGCCGGAGCCGGTGCCGGGGCGGGTGGTGCTGCAGGAGCAGGTGCGGGCTGTGCGGCGGCCCCGAGGGGCAGGAGGACGGCCAGAGCGAGACAAGCGGCGAGCGGCTGCGGGCGCATGGTGTCTTTTCCGGGGATTCGGGTCTGGTCGTTCCGGCGTGGGGTACGGAACGACCCGAGTATAGCCTCAGGTTTCATCTAGCTGAAATGGGGTCGGCCCGACCGGCGGCGTGAAGACACCATGACCTTTGGGATATGGTGTTGCCGTGAAGTGGTGCATTACTTTGCTACCACACCTGCCCACGCATCCTCCAGGGATCTGACGATGTCGCACCAAACCTTCCTGCCCGGCCCCCGCAGCGGACTCTGCGCTGCCGCGCTGCTGCTCTCCACATCCCTGCTGCTGAGCGGTTGCGCCGCTGGGCCCAACAACGAGGCCAAGGCGGCCGAGACCAAGGACGAGAAGAAGGTCGACGCGGTGCCGGTGGAAGTGGCCGTGGCCAGCCATCGCGCGGTGGCCGCCAGCTACACCGGAACGGCGGCACTGGAGCCGCGCGCCGAATCGCAGGTGGTCGCCAAGACCTCGGGCGTTGCGCTGGCGGTACTGGTCGAGGAAGGGCAGCGGGTCAGCGCCGGGCAGCCTCTGGTGCGGCTGGATCCGGACCGCGCACGCCTGGCCGTTGCCCAGAGCGAGGCGCAGATGCGCAAGCTGGAGAACAACTACCAGCGCGCACAGAAGCTGGTCGGCCAGCAGATGGTCAGCGCTGCCGATGTCGACCAGCTGCGCTACGACCTGGAAAACGTGCGCGCGCAGTACCGCCTGGCCACGCTGGAACTGTCCTACACCACCGTGGTCGCACCGATTTCCGGCGTGATCGCCTCGCGATCGATCAAGACCGGCAACTTCGTGCAGATCAACACGCCGATCTTCCGCATCGTCGACAACTCGCGGCTGGAAGCCACCCTCAACGTGCCCGAGCGCGAGCTGGCGACCTTGCGTGCGGGCCAGCCGGTCACGCTGTCGGCCGATGCGCTGCCGGGCCAGACCTTCACTGGTGTGGTGGACCGTATCGCGCCGGTGGTGGATTCGGGCAGCGGTACCTTCCGTGTGGTCAGTGCTTTCGATGGCGCCGCGCAGTCGCTGCAGCCGGGCATGTTCGGCCGTATCCGCATCGACTACGACCAGCGTGCCGACGCACTGGTGGTACCGCGCCTGGCGCTGCTGGACGATGGTGAGCCGGCAGTGTTCCGCGTGCGCGAGGGCAAGGTCGCGCGGGTGCCGGTCAAGCTTGGCTACGCCGAAGGGCCGTGGGTGGAAATCCGTGAGGGACTGGCGGCGGGCGACCAGATCGTCACCGCCGGCAAGGTCGCCCTGCGCGACGGCACCGCGGTGCAGGTGATCGCCGATCCGAAGGCCAAGGCGAAGACCGTAACCGCCTCGGCCAAGCCGGCAGAGAAGGCCGGGAGCACGCAATGACCGCGCCCGGCCACGATCACGGTGCCTCGCCCGGGAGCGATGGCGCCGCCGCAGGCATGCGTGGCGGCCTGGTGGAGTTCGCCACCCGCCGCCGCGTCACCATCGCCATGTGCACGGTCACCCTGTTGCTGTTCGGCCTGATCGCACTGGGCAATCTCAAGGTCAACCTGCTGCCCGACCTGAGCTATCCGACGCTGACCGTGCGCACCGAGTACACCGGTGCGGCGCCGACGGAAATGGAAACCCTGATCACCCAGCCGGTCGAAGAAGCCGTGGGCGTGGTCAAGAACCTGCGCAAGCTGAAGTCGGTCTCGCGTACCGGCCAGAGTGATGTGGTGCTCGAGTTCGCCTGGGGCACCAACATGGACCAGGCCAGCCTGGAAGTGCGCGACAAGATGGAAGCGCTGAACCTGCCCCTGGAAGCCAAGGCGCCGGTGCTGCTGCGCTTCAATCCGTCCACCGAGCCGATCATGCGCCTGGTGCTGTCGACCAAGGCCGCGCCTGCGACCGACGAAGAAGCGATCCGTGAACTGACCGGCCTGCGTCGCTATGCCGACGAAGACCTGAAGAAGAAGCTGGAGCCGGTTACCGGCGTGGCGGCGGTGAAGGTTGGCGGTGGCCTGGAAGACGAGATCCAGGTCGACATCGACCAGCAGAAACTGGCCCAGCTCAACCTGCCGATCGACACCGTCATCAAGCGCTTGAAGGAAGAGAACATCAACATTTCCGGCGGCCGCCTGGAGGAGGGCTCGCAGCGCTTCCTGGTGCGCACCGTCAACCAGTTCGCCGACCTGGAAGAAATCCGCAACCTGCTGGTCACCACCCAGTCCGCCAACGGCAGCGCGGCCGACTCGGCGCTGCAGCAGATGTTCAACATCGCTGCCTCTACGGGCTCGGCTGCAGCCGTCGCCGCCGCCTCCGCTGCACAGAGCGCTTCCTCTGGCGGCGCCTCCAGCGTGGTCGCCAACGGCGTGCCGGTGCGCCTGAAGGACGTGGCCACCGTGCGCCAGGGCTACAAGGAACGCGAAGCGGTCATCCGCCTGGGCGGCAAGGAATCGGTCGAACTGGCGATCTACAAGGAAGGCGACGCCAATACCGTGGCCACCGCCGAAGCGCTGCGCAAGCGTCTGGAGCAGATCAAGGCAACGTTCCCGGCCGATGCCGAACTGACCACGATCGAAGACCAGTCGCGCTTCATCGAGCACGCCATCGCCGACGTCAAGAAGGACGCGGTGATCGGTGGCCTGCTGGCGATCCTGATCATCTTCCTGTTCCTGCGCGACGGCTGGAGCACGTTCGTGATCAGCCTGTCGTTGCCGGTCTCGATCATCGCCACGTTCTTCTTCATGGGCCAGCTTGGCCTGAGCTTGAACGTGATGTCGCTGGGCGGCCTGGCACTGGCCACCGGCCTGGTGGTGGATGACTCGATCGTGGTGCTGGAGAGCATCGCCAAGGCGCGCGAACGCGGCCTGGGCATCCTGCAGGCGGCGATCGCCGGTACCCGTGAAGTGAGCATGGCCGTGGTCGCCTCGACCCTGACCACCATCGCGGTGTTCCTGCCGCTGGTGTTCGTCGACGGCATCGCCGGCCAGCTGTTCCGCGACCAGGCGTTGACCGTGGCCATCGCCATCGCGATTTCGCTGCTGGTGTCGATGACCCTGATTCCGATGCTGAGCTCGCTGAAGGGTCGGCCGCCGCTGGCCTTCCCGGAAGAAGCCGCAGCCGAGCCGTGGCAGCCGCAGAGCCGCTGGCAGAAGCCGGTCGCACTCGGCCGTCGTGGTGTGGTGGCGACGATGCGCTGGAGTTTCTACGCGCTGGCATGGCTGGTGGTGCGCCTCTGCCGTGGCGTGGCTGCAGTGGTCGGCCCGGTGATGCGCAAGGCCAGCGACATCGCCATGAAGCCGTATGCCGGTGCCGAACGTGGCTACCTGCGGCTGCTGCCGGGTGCGTTGGCCCACCCTGGCAAGGTGCTGGGCCTGGCTGCGCTAGCGTTTGTCGGCACGATGGCGCTGGTGCCGATGCTCGGCGCCGACCTGATCCCGCAGCTGGCGCAGGACCGTTTCGAAATGACGGTCAAGCTGCCGGCCGGCACGCCGCTGAAGCAGACCGATGCGCTGGTGCGTGAGCTGCAGTTGGCGCATGGCAAGGGCGAAGGCGTGGCATCGCTGTACGGTGTCAGCGGCAGCGGTACCCGCCTGGATGCCAGCCCGACCGAGAGTGGCGAGAACATCGGCAAGCTGACCATCGTGATGGAAGGCGGCGGCAACCCGCAGACCGAAGCGGAGATCACCGAGCGCCTGCGCGACACCATGGGCCAGCACCCGGGTGCGCAGGTCGACTTCGCGCGGCCGGCATTGTTCAGCTTCTCCACGCCGCTGGAAATCGAACTGCGTGGGCAGGACATGGCGACCCTGGAAGTGGCAGGCCAGCGCCTGGCGGCGCTGCTGCGCGGCAATGCGCACTACGCGGACGTCAAATCCACCGTGGAAGAGGGCTTCCCGGAAATCCAGATCCGCTTCGACCAGGAGCGAGCCGGTGCACTGGGCCTGACCACGCGGCAGATCGCCGATGTGGTGGTGAAGAAGGTGCGCGGCGATGTCGCCACCCGCTACAGCTTCCGCGACCGCAAGATCGACGTGCTGGTGCGCGCGCAGGAAACCGATCGTGCCAGCGTGGAGAGCATCCGCCGGTTGATCGTCAATCCCGGCAGCACCCGTCCGGTCACCCTGGATGCGGTTGCCGACGTGGTGGCCACCACCGGCCCCAGCGAGATCCATCGTGCCGACCAGACCCGGGTGGCCGTGGTCTCGGCCAATCTGCGCGATATCGACCTGGGCGCGGCCATGCGCGAAGTACAGCAGATGGTGTCCGAACAGCCGCTGGGCGCTGGCGTGGGCCTGCACATCGGCGGCCAGGGCGAGGAACTGGCACAGGCGGCGAAGTCGCTGATCTTCGCCTTCGGCCTGGCGATCTTCCTGGTCTACCTGGTGATGGCCTCGCAGTTCGAATCGCTGCTGCATCCGTTCGTGATCCTGTTCACCATCCCGCTGGCGCTGGTCGGCGCGATCCTGGCGCTGATGCTGACCGGCAAGCCGATCTCGGTGGTGGTGTTCATCGGCCTGATCCTGCTGGTCGGCCTGGTCACAAAGAACGCGATCATCCTGATCGACAAGGTCAACCAGCTGCGCGAGGCCGGCGTTGCCAAGCACGAGGCACTGGTGGAAGGTGCGCGTTCGCGCCTGCGGCCGATCATCATGACCACCCTGTGCACGCTGTTCGGCTTCCTGCCGCTGGCGGTGGCGATGGGCGAGGGCGCCGAAGTGCGCGCACCGATGGCGATCACCGTGATCGGTGGCCTGCTGGTGTCGACCCTGTTGACCCTGCTGGTGATCCCGGTGGTGTACGACCTGATGGACCGCCGCGGCGATGCCTACTACCGCGAACGCGGTCGCAAGCATGCCGGTGAGGGCCTGCACGGTGCCGAGGGCAGTGCGTCGGGTGCGGAGGAACCGGCATGAGCGTTGCCGAGTTCTCCATCCGCCGCCCGGTCACCACCATCATGTGTTTCGTGTCGCTGGTGGTGGTCGGCCTGATCGCCTCGTTCCGGCTGCCACTGGAAGCGCTGCCGGACATCTCCGCACCGTTCCTGTTCGTGCAGATTCCCTATACCGGCTCCACCCCGGAAGAAGTCGAGCGGACCATCATCCGGCCGGTGGAGGAGTCGTTGGCGACGATGACCGGCATCAAGCGCATGCGGTCGTCGGCGACCTCCGAAGCTGCGTCGATCTTCATCGAGTTCAGCGACTGGGATCGTGATATCGCCATCGCCGCTTCGGACGCGCGCGAGCGCATCGACGCTATCCGCAGCGACCTGCCTGACGATGTGCAGCGCTACAACGTGTTCAAGTGGTCCAGCAGCGACCAGCCGGTGCTGAAGGTGCGCCTGGCCAGTACCACCGACCTGACCACCGCCTATGACATGCTCGACCGCGAATTCAAGCGGCGTATCGAGCGGATTCCGGGCGTGGCCCGGGTCGAGATCACCGGCGCGCCACCGAACGAGGTGGAGATCGCGATCGATCCGAACCGTCTGAACGCCCACGGCCTGAGCATCAACGAGCTGAGCGATCGCCTGCGCACGCTGAATTTCTCGATCTCGGCCGGGCAGATCGACGACAACGGCCAGCGCGTGCGCGTGCAGCCGGTGGGCGAGATCACCGACCTGCAGGAAATGCGTGACCTGGTGATCAATGCCAAGGGACTGCGCCTGGGTGACATTGCCGATGTGCGGCTGAAGCCGGCGCGGATGAGCTATGGCCGCCGCCTGGATGGCAATCCTGCCGTCGGCCTGGACATCTACAAGGAACGCAGCGCCAACCTGGTGGACGTCTCGCGCGGCGCGCTTGCCGAGGTTGAAGCGATCCGCGCGCAGGCATCGATGCGCGACGTGCAGATCAAGGTGATCGACAACCAGGGCAAGGCGGTGACCTCGTCCCTGCTGGAGCTGGCCGAGGCCGGCGGTGTCGGCCTGATCCTGTCGGTGACGGTGCTGTTCTTCTTCCTGCGCCACTGGCCGTCCACGTTGATGGTGACCCTGGCCATTCCGATCTGCTTCACCATCACCCTGGGCTTCATGTATTTCGCCGGCGTCACGCTCAACATCCTGACCATGATGGGCCTGCTGCTGGCCGTGGGCATGCTGGTCGACAATGCAGTGGTGGTGGTCGAGAGCATCTACCAGGAACGTGAGCGGCTGCCGGACCAGCCACGCCTGGCCTCGATCATCGGCACCCGCAACGTTGCCATCGCGCTCAGCGCCGGCACCTTGTGCCACTGCATCGTGTTCGTGCCCAACCTGTTTGGTGAAACCAACAACATCAGCATCTTCATGGCGCAGATCGCGATCACCATCTCGGTCTCGCTGCTGGCCTCGTGGCTGGTGGCGGTCAGCCTGATCCCGATGCTGTCCGCACGCATGGCCACGCCGAAGCTGGTGCACTCGCAGACCGGCGTGATCGCGCGCCTGCAGCGCCGCTACGCGCAGCTGCTGGACTGGTCACTGCGCCATCGCGGCTGGAGCCTGCTGGGCATCCTGCTGGTGGTGCTGGTCAGCCTGGTGCCGATGAAGCTGACCAAGATCGACATGTTCGGTGGCGATGGTGGCAAGGACATCTTCATCGGCTACATGTGGAAGGGCGCCTACACCTACCGGCAGATGTCCGAGGAAGTGGCCCGTGTCGAAGGCTGGATCGAGCAGAACCGCGAGCGCCTGCACGTGCAGCAGGTCTATTCCTGGTACAGCGAACAGGAAGGCAGTTCGACCGTGGTCACCCTGGACGAGAAGTACGCCAAGGACATCAAGGCGCTGCAGGAAGAACTGCGCAAAGGACTGCCGAAATCCGCGCGTACCGACTACTTCGTCGGCAACCAGGGCGGTGATGGTGGCGGTGGCGGCAACCAGGGCGTGCAGGTGCAGCTGGTCGGCGACTCCAGCGCGATGCTGCAGGAGATCGGCCAGGAAGTGCTGCCGCTGCTGGCGCAGCGCGCCGAGCTGCGCGATGTGCGCATCGACAACGGCGAGAAGGGCGGCGAGCTGAAAGTGCACGTCGACCGCGAGCGTGCAGCGGCGTTCGGATTCAATGCCGAGCAGGTTGCCAGTTTCGTTGGCCTGGCCCTGCGTGGTGCGCCGATGCGCGAGTTCCGTCGTGGTGACAACGAAGTGCCGGTATGGGTGCGCTTCGCCGGTGCCGAACAGAGCAGCCCTGAAGACCTGGCCGGATTCAGCGTGCGCACCGGCGATGGCCGCAGCGTACCGCTGTTGAGCCTGGTCAGTGTCGACGTGGGTTCCTCGGCGACCCAGATCGGCCGCACCAACCGCCAGACCACGTTGACCATCAAGGCCAACCTGGCCGAGAAGATCACCGCGCCGGACGCCCGCAAGGCCATGGAAGCAGTGCTCAAGCCGATGAACTTCCCGGCCGGCTACGGCTTCACCTTCGATGGCGGCGACTACGGCGATGACAACGAGGCGATGCAGCAGATGGTGTTCAACCTGCTGATCGCGCTGGTGATGATCTACGTGGTGATGGCCGCAGTGTTCGAATCGCTGCTGTTCCCGGCGGCGATCATGAGCGGCGTGCTGTTCTCGATCTTCGGCGTGTTCTGGCTGTTCTGGATCACCGGTACCTCGTTCGGGATCATGTCCTTCATCGGCATCCTGGTGCTGATGGGCGTGGTGGTGAACAACGGCATCGTGATGATCGAGCACATCAACAATCTGCGCCGGGGCGGGATGGGCCGTACCCAGGCGCTGGTGGAGGGCTCACGCGAGCGTCTGCGCCCGATCATGATGACCATGGGCACGGCGATCCTGGCGATGGTGCCGATCTCGCTGACCGATACGCAGATGTTCGGCAACGGGCCGGAGTACTCGCCGATGGCGCGTGCGATTGCCGGTGGCCTGGCGTTCTCTACCGTAGTCAGCCTGCTGTTCCTGCCGACGATCTACGCGGTGCTTGATGACCTGCGCAATGCGGTGGTGCGGCTGATCCAGCGCGCTCGCGGCCGCGAGGTCGTGGCGGGAACCCCGGTGTAGGTGTAGCGGTCGAGCTTGCTCGACCGTAGGGGCGGAAACGTGTTGTGGTGGGGGGAGACCGGTCGTAGTGGGGCGGTCTCCCCTTTTTTTCGCCGGGCATGGCCCGGCGCTACCATCGCCGTGGATGTAAATGACGTGCCAACCAAGGTTGGCACCTACCGGTAGCGCCGGGCCATGCCCGGCGGGGCAGCGATCAGCTCGCCACCTTGCTCCACACCTTTGGTACCTACCGGTAGCGCCGGGCCATGCCCGGCGGAGCAGCGATCAGCTCGCCACCTTGCTCCAGACCTTGCCTGCAGTCAGCCACAGGCCCAGCATGCTGCCCAGGTTGGTCAGCATGAAGGTCAGCACCACGCGGGTGACCCGGTTGCGGTACCAGCCCTTCAACGACTGTGCATCGTCACGCAGCTTGAGGAAATCCTCGTAGGTCGGCTTGCGCAGGCGCGCTTCCACCAGTGCCGCGAATGCGCCGGTGGGGATGCTCAGGCGGAACGGCTTGAACGGCGCCACCACGATCGCGGTGAGGATGCTCAGCGGGTGGCTGCCGGCCACCAGGCAGCCCAGGCCAGCCAGGCCGCCGGTATACATCGCCCAGGTCGCCAGCAGCTCGGTGCCTACGCCCAGTCCACCACGATAGAAGCCGACACCGATGCCGGTGGCCACGATGGCGAGGATCGCCAGGGTGAACCACGGGATGTTGCGCTTCTTCGGCACCGCTTCCAGCTGCTCGCGCAACGGCGCAGGCGCCTCGGTATCGGTTTCCAGGTAACGCGCCAGGCCGGCCAGATGGCCGGCGCCGACCACCGCCAGCACTTCACGCTGCTGCGGATCATGCGCTTCGCGCAGGCGCGTGGCCATGTAGCGGTCACGCTCGCCGATGATGGTTTCGTACAACGCCGGGTTCTCGCTGGCGAACTCGCCGAAGCTCGATTCCAGCATGTCGCCCTGCTTCAGCTTCTCGATCTCGTCTTCGCCGACATCCTCGGACGAGAACAGGCCGGCGCCAAGCCCGGCCACCAGCTTCAGCTTGCCGAAGAAGCCCAGTCGCTGCGAAGCACGGCGGAATGTCAGGCCGACTTCGCGGTCGATCAGGTGCACCGGCAGGTTGCGCTCGCGCGCCAGGTCGACCGCACGCTTGAGTTCCGCGCCCGGCTCGATGCCGAGCTGTTCGGCCAGTCGGCGCTGGTAGGCCGACAACGCGAGGTTGGCCGCGAACAACGCGACGCGGCCCTTGCGGATCACTTCCACCAGGTCCAGTTTGGCCAGCGTGTCCGGGTCGCTCAGCGCCTGCAGGCGCTGCGGGTCCAGCTCGACGGCCACCGCATCGAATCGTCCGCTATCGATTGCTTTCTCCACCGCCTCGACGCTGGCATGGGAGACGTGGGCAGTGCCCAGCAGGGTGTAGCGCACGCCATCGCGCTCGACGACGCGCACGGGCTGGCCGGCGAACAGATCGTCGCCGGTTTCGGGAAGGGTTTCGGTCATGGAATCATTCATTGGAAGGAGCGGAATCGGCGCCATCGCCGAGCGCGCGCTGCATCTGTACGGTGTCCAGCCAGCGGCCGTGCTTGCGGCCGAGGCCACGGAACACGCCCACCAGCTGGAAACCGAAGCGTTCGTGCAGCTTGATGGAGGCCGTGTTGGTCGGCTCGCCGATCACCGCCACCATCTGTCGATGGCCGCGCGCGGTGCAGGCATCGATCAGTGCCTGCAGCAGGCTGGTGCCGACGCCACGGCCCTGGAAACGGGCATCGACGTAGACCGAGTTCTCAACGGTCCACTGGTAGGCGATACGCGTGCGGTAGGTATTGGCATACGCATAGCCGGCAACCTGGCCGTCGACCTCGGCCACCAGGTAGGGGAAGCCGCGGTCGATGATGTCGCGCATGCGGCGCAGCATCTCGGCCTGGTCAGGGATCTCGTACTCGTAGGTATTGACGAAGTCGGTCACTTCCACCGCGTAGATCGCGGTGATCGCAGCGATGTCGGCAGGGCCGGCATCACGGATGAGTACGGCCATGCGCGGGCTCCGGGTCAGTCGATGTAGCGCTTGAGCAGGTCGCCGTAGGCGTCGATGCGACGATCACGCAGGAACGGCCAGATGCGGCGCACGTGTTCGCTGCGCTGCAGGTCGACCTCGCACATCAGGATGGTCGCGTCGGTGCCGGCTTCGGCCAGGAACTCGCCCTGCGGGCCCAGCACGTGGCTGTTGCCCCAGAACTGGATGCCTGAGGCGCCCAGCGGCGAAGCCTCATGGCCGACGCGGTTGCAGCTGAGCACCGGCACGCCGTTGGCTACGGCATGGCCACGGTGGCTCAGTACCCAAGCGTCGCGCTGGCGGGTCTTCTCGTCCTGTACATCGTCCGGGTCCCAGCCGATCGCGGTGGGGTACAGCAGCAGCTCAGCACCGGCCAACGCCATCAGGCGCGCTGCTTCCGGGTACCACTGGTCCCAGCACACCAGCACGCCGAGGCGGCCGACCGAGGTGTCGATCGGCTTGAAGCCGATATCGCCCGGGGTGAAGTAGAACTTCTCGTAGAAGCCCGGGTCATCCGGGATGTGCATCTTGCGGTACTTGCCCAGCAAGGTGCCGTCCTTCTCGAAGACCACGGCGGTGTTGTGGTACAGGCCGGCAGCGCGGCGCTCGAACAGCGAGCCGACCAGCACCACGCCATGCTTCTTGGCCAGCGCGCCCAGGCGCTCGGTGCTTGGTCCCGGAATCGGCTCGGCCAGGTCGAATTCATCGACCGATTCGTGCTGGCAGAAGTAGGGACCGTTGTGCAGTTCCTGCAGCAGCACCAGCTTCGCGCCCTGTGCCGCGGCGTCGGCAACACGCGCTTCGATCACCGCCAGGTTGGCGGCGGCATCACCGTGGTTGCGCTCCTGGATTAGGGCGACGGTAAGGGGGCTGCGCGAGTTCATGCGGGGCGATCCTGCGGGGGAAAACCCGCATGTTAACGCGGATGCGCCACGACAGCGTGTTGGCTGCTGAATGGTGCACGCAACCGGTAGCGCCGGGCCATGCCCGGCGGATTTTCCAGATGCCGCCGCGCTCGCCGGGCATGGCCCGGCGCTACCGCGTGGCTTATGCCTTCAACAGCCCAGCCGGCAGCTGCATGGTGATGCAGTGCAGGCTGCCGTTCTGCCAGATCAGCGAGCGGCACGGCACCTGCACGATCTCGCGGCCCGGGTGGGCCTGTGCCAGCACGTCGCGGGCCAGGTCATCGGCCGGGTCGCCATAGGCCGGCATCAGCACCGCGCCGTTGACGATCAGGTAATTGGCATACGAAGCAGCCAGGCGACGGCCTTCATCGATCACCGGCTGTGCCCACGGCAGCGGGAACAGGCGGTACGGCTTTCCGTCAGCGGTGCGCAACGCGGCCAGCTCGGCGCCCATCGCCTGCAGCTCGGCGTAATGCGAGTCGCTGGCGTCGTCGCAGGCCTGGTAGACGATGCTGTCGGCCGAGGCGAAGCGGGCGAGGGTGTCGATATGGGCGTCGGTGTCGTCGCCTTCCAGATAGCCATGATCCAGCCACAGCACGCGCTTCTGCTGCAGCCAGTCGGCCAGGTCGGCGCTCAGGCTGTCGCGGTCACGGTCGGGATGGCGCTCGTGCAGGCACTTCCAGGTGGTCAGCAGGGTGCCTTCGCCATCGGTCTCGATGCCGCCGCCCTCCAGCGCGAACGGAATGCTGCGCACCGTCGCGTCGTTGAACACGCCGGCCTGGTCGAGCGCGCCGACCAGCTGGTCATCCAGGGTGGCGTCGAACTTGCCGCCCCAGCCGGTGAAGCGGAAGTCCAGCAGCTGGAAGCTACCGTCGGCACGGCGCAGGGTGATCGGGCCCGAATCACGCAGCCAGGTATCGTCGTAGGCGGCGGTGGTGAAGTGGACCTTGTCCATGTCGATGCGGTTGGAGCGCAGCCGCATCTCGGCGTAGGTCTCCACGTCATCGTCGGCCACGCAGATCAGCACCGGCTGGAAGCGGGTGATCGCTGCAACCAGGGCGATGTAGGTCTCTTCCACCTGGCCCAGGCGGTCGGCCCAGTCGGTGTCGGCGGTGGGCCAGGCAATCAGGACGCCGCTCTGGGCTTCCCATTCGGCAGGAAAACGAAGGGTCTGGTTCATGGTCTCGCTACACGCGCCCGCCGGTGGCGGGCATGGGGGTCAACGGATCGGCGGCTTGGGGCCGATTTCGTTCGGATCCGCCTGGTTTGCCACCACGTCGATCACCTTCTGCTTCTCGAAGTAGACGGTGAACTGCGGGTACACCCAGCGGTGGATGGTCGGCCATTGCCGTTTCTGCCCGCCGCGCGGCTGCAGCTGCTCTGCCGGCGCGCCGAACTGGGACTGCACCTGCTGCATGCTCTGGCCGCGGACGGGCAGGGCGCCGGCCGGCTTTTCGCGGGCGCGGTCGACAAGCAGGGTATCGGCCATCGCCGGGGTGGCGGCAGCCAGGGTGGCCAGTACGGCCAGGGTGCACAGGTAACGCGTCATCTCGATCTACTCCCCAGTGGTCAAGAACAGCGATTACAGCAAAAACGGCAGGAAAAAACCGCATAAACAAAAAACCGCCCGAAGGCGGCTTTTTGCATCGGGTCGGCCCCGCGTGGGGCCAGCCGCGGTCACAAGGACCGTTGGGCTTAGCGCTGACGCGCCTTGAAACGCGGGTTCGACTTGCAGATGACGAAGATCTTGCCACGACGACGCACGACCTTGCAGTCACGGTGACGGGCCTTCGCCGACTTCAGGGAGGACAGAACTTTCATGGCATACCTCGGCGTAAACAGTAGTTGTTCGGGTGGAGCGTGGCCGCGATATGCGAAAGACAATCGGCAGTGGACGCTCGTTCAAGCCCGCCATTCTACCGGGCTTTTCCCCATGGTTTCAAGTGGTTGCACAAAAGGCCCGTTGCGGGGTGTCCGGCAGGGGCTAGAATGCCCCCTTCACACGCGCAAGGACCCCCATGAATCCACTCGTTCCCGTCCTGACCATCGACGGCCCGTCAGGGGCCGGCAAGGGTACCATCAGCCGCATCGTGGCGCGCCGGTTGGGCTGGCACTACCTGGATTCGGGTGCTCTGTACCGCGCCGTCGGCGTGGCGGCCAGCTGGGCCGACATCGACACCTCCGATGCCTCTGCGCTGGTGCGCTGCACCTTTGATACGCATGTCCAGTTCGTCGAGCAGGGCGATGCCATGCGGGTCCTGGTCAATGGCACCGACGCCACCGACGAGCTGCGGCTGGAGACCACCGGGGCGCTGGCGTCGGCCATTGCCGCCATCCCCGAGGTCCGGGCCGCCCTGAAGGAGCGCCAGCGCGCATTCAGGATGGAGCCGGGACTGGTCGCCGACGGCCGCGACATGGGCACGGTGATCTTCCCGGACGCCCCCTACAAGGTCTTCCTGACCGCCAGTGCCGAGGAGCGCGCCGAGCGCCGGCATAAGCAGTTGAAAGACAAGGGGGTTTCTGTTAACTTTGAAGACCTCCTGCGCGAGATCATGGCCCGCGACGCCCGTGATGCTCAGCGTACCGTGGCGCCCCTGAAGCCGGCAGACGATGCTGTCCTCATCGACACCACAGGCATCGGCATCGAAGATGTCGTTGCCAGAGTGATGGATCTGCTTCCGGTTCCGGCTGCCTGATCCGTTCGCGCGGGAGCTCTGCCAGCAGCATCGGTGGAGGTCGCGCATCTGCAGTGCTGTAAAAGCTCCGTCGCGCAATGATGCGTGGCGGTTTTCCTACTTCCACACACGACCTGCATTTCCGGGGTCGACCAACAGGCGGGCGGTAGCCATTCCCTGAAGGGAAGCCAACCGACCCATGTGTCCAACAGAGTAAATCTAATGACCGAATCATTTGCCGAACTGTTTGAAGCCAGCCAGGCCAACCTGGCCAAGCTGAAGCCGGGCGCCATCGTCAGCGGTACCGTTGTTGAAGTCCGCGGCGACGTCGTGGTGATCAACGCCGGGCTGAAGTCGGAAGGCATCGTGCCGATCGAACAGTTCCGTAACGACGCTGGCGAAATCGATGTTGCCGAAGGCGACATCGTCAAGGTCGCCCTCGACTCGATCGAGAACGGCTTCGGTGAAACCGTCCTGTCGCGCGAGAAGGCCAAGCGCGCGATGGTGTGGGACGAGCTGGAAGAAGCGTTGGAAAAGAACGAAACCATCACCGGTCGCATCAGCGGCAAGGTCAAGGGTGGTTTCACCGTGGACATCAAGGATGTCCGCGCCTTCCTGCCGGGTTCCCTGGTCGATGTGCGCCCCGTGCGCGATCCGGCCTACCTGGAAGGCAAGGAGCTGGAATTCAAGCTCATCAAGCTTGACCGCAAGCGCAACAACGTCGTGGTCTCGCGCCGCGCTGTCGTCGAAAGCGAGCACTCGGAAGAGCGCGAGCAGCTGATGGACAAGCTGCAGGAAGGCGCGATCCTGAAGGGTGTCGTCAAGAACCTGACCGATTACGGCGCATTCGTGGACCTGGGCGGCATCGACGGCCTGCTGCACATCACCGACATGGCATGGAAGCGCGTGCGCCATCCGTCCGAAGTCGTCAATGTCGGCGACGAGCTGGACGTGCGCGTGCTGAAGTTCGACCGCGAGCGCAACCGCGTTTCGCTGGGCCTGAAGCAGCTGGGCGAAGATCCGTGGGATAACATCGCCCGTCGTTACCCGGCCAACAGCCGCGTGTTCGGCAA
Source organism: Stenotrophomonas sp. RIT309 (assembly GCF_000632045.1). Lineage (NCBI taxonomy): Bacteria > Pseudomonadati > Pseudomonadota > Gammaproteobacteria > Lysobacterales > Lysobacteraceae > Stenotrophomonas > Stenotrophomonas sp. RIT309. The sequence goes on along the minus strand of NZ_JFYS01000041.1, from coordinate 20,449 downwards.
GGTCTCCAACGTCACCGATTACGGCGCATTCGTCGAAATCGAGCCGGGCGTCGAAGGTCTGGTGCACGTTTCCGAGATGGATTGGACCAACAAGAACGTCAACCCGTCCAAGGTTGTGCAGGTCGGTGACGAAGTTGAAGTCATGGTCCTGGACGTCGACGAGGAGCGTCGCCGCATCTCGCTGGGCATGAAGCAGGTTGCCGCCAATCCGTGGGAAACCTTCGCTGCCACCCACAAGAAGGGTGACAAGGTGTCGGGCCAGATCAAGTCGATCACCGACTTCGGCATCTTCATCGGCCTGGACGGCGGCATCGACGGCCTGGTTCACCTGTCCGACATCAGCTGGGCGACCACTGGCGAAGACATCGTTCGCAACTTCAAGAAGGGCGACAACCTGGACGCAGTCGTCCTGGCCGTCGATCCGGAACGCGAGCGCATTTCGCTGGGCGTCAAGCAGCTGGAGCAGGATCCGTTCGGCCAGTACATGGCGACCAATCCGAAGGGCTCCAAGGTCGAAGGCGTGGTGAAGGAAGTCGACGCCAAGGGCGCGATCATCGAGCTGTCCGACGGCATCGAAGGCTATGTTGCAGCTCGCGACATCGCCAACGAGCGTGTTGACGACGCGACCCAGCACCTGAAGGTCGGCGACAAGGTTGAAGCCAAGTTCGTGGGCATGGATCGCAAGGGTCGTACCCTGCAGCTGTCGATCAAGGCCAAGGACGACGCGGAAATGCGCGAAGTGCTGGAGGAATACCAGTCCTCTTCGGCTTCCAGCGGCACCACCCAGCTGGGCGCGCTGCTGCGTGCACAGCTGAACGGCAACAAGTCCGAGTAATATCGGCCTTACGCTGTTCGTTGTTTCCTGGACGGCCCGGGCACTGCCCGGGCCGTTTCAGGCTGAGATGCCCCTGATGTGAGCCGGTAATGACCAAATCCGAACTGATCGAAATCCTTGCGCGCCGGCAGGCGCACCTGAAGGCCGATGATGTCGATCTGGCGGTCAAGTCATTGCTGGAAATGATGGGGGGCTCACTGTCGGCCGGCGATCGCATCGAGATCCGCGGCTTTGGCAGTTTTTCGCTGCACTACCGTCCGCCGCGCCTGGGGCGCAACCCGAAGACCGGCGAATCGGTTGCCCTGCCGGGCAAGCATGTCCCTCATTTCAAGCCAGGCAAGGAATTGCGCGAGCGGGTCAGCAGTGTGCTGCCGCTGGACGCAGATCCGGCCTGAGCCATCCGTCGCGCGACTTCGTGCGAATCCCACCACGAGTCGGATAAGCTACGGCCTCCTGCCAATGGAGCTGTCGCATGAAAGTTTTTCGTCTGCTGGTCCTGCTGGCGGTTCTGATCCTTGGTCTGATCATCGGTGCGGTCAACATGACGGCCATGTCGATCAACCTGCTGTTTACCCAATTGAACACGTCCGTCGGCGTGGCGCTGATCGCCGCTCTGCTGATCGGTGTCGTGGTCGGCGCTGGCCTGGTGCTGGTGAGCGTGGTCATTCCGCTCTACAGCCAGCTGCGACGTGCCAACAAGTCGGCGGCTGCGCCGTCGGCGCCGGTCGCCCCCTCCCAATCTTTTGATGGACGTTGATCGAAGATGGAATTCGTTTCCGAGTGGTTCTGGTTCTTCCTGTGTCTTCCGTTGGCGGCTCTGGCCGGCTGGGTAATCGGACGCCGCGGCGGTCAACGCCACGGTGACAACCAGGTCAGCCACCTGTCCAGCACCTATTTCCGTGGCCTGAACTACCTGCTCAACGAGCAGCCGGACAAGGCCATCGAACTGTTCCTGCACATCGCCGAGCTGGACAAGGAAACCTTCGAGACCCAGGTCGCGCTGGGCCATCTGTTCCGTCGCCGTGGTGAAGTGGACCGCGCGATCCGTCTGCACCAGGGCCTGGTCAACCGCCAGGACCTGAGCGACGCGCAGCGCGTGCAGGCCCTGCTGGCACTGGGCGAGGACTACATGAAGTCTGGCCTGCTGGACCGTGCCGAAACCGTGTTCACCGAACTGGCGCAGCTGGACCAGCGCGCACCGCAGGCGCTCAAGCACCTGATCGGCATCTACCAGGCCGAGCGCGACTGGGAAAAGGCGATCGACAACGCTACCCGCTTCGAGGATGTCACCGGCGAGCCGATGGGCAAGCTGATCGGGCAGTTCGAATGCGAGCTCGCCGAGCGCTTCCGTGGCGCTGGCAAGCTGGAAGAGGCGAGGGCGGCCATCGCCCGCGCCTACCAGGCTGATGCCATGTCGGTCCGTGCCGGCATCATCGAGGGCCGCCTGGAAACCGATGCAGGCAACGCCGAGGCGGCCGTGCGCGCCTTCGAGCGTGCCGCCCGCAACGATCCGGAGTACCTGCCGGAAGTGCTGCCGGCGCTGATGGAAAACTACCGCAAGGTCGGCGACCTCGGCGGCGCGCGCGCGTTCCTGTCCGAGATGACCGAGCATTACCGCGGCATCGCCCCGGTGCTGGCGCTGACCCGTCTGATGGAAGAGCAGGAGGGTGTTGCACCTGCCCGCGCTTACCTCGGCCGCCAGCTCAAGGATCGCCCATCGGTGCGTGGCGAATCGGCGCTGATCGACCTCACCCTGGCCGAGGGCGCAGATTCCACCGCGACCCTGCACGACCTCAAGCACATCACCGATCAGTTGCTGGTGCGCAATCCCGCCTACCGCTGCACACGCTGCGGATTCGGTGCGCGTACCCACCACTGGCAATGCCCGAGCTGCAAGGAGTGGGGCACGGTCAAGCCGCTGTTGAATTACGCGGTGCTCTGAACCATGCCGTGGCTTGTGATGGCCGCGCTGCTGGGCCTGGCCCTGCTCAGCGCGGGGTTGACCTGGGCGGCGCGTGTGTATGCGCTGCGCAGGCAGCTGCTGGATCAGCCCGGCGAGCGCCGCAGCCACAGTGTCGCAACTCCTCGCGGTGGTGGCATCGCCATCGTGATCAGTCTGCTGGTTGCTGCGGCCGTGGCCGCTTTTTTCTGGCCGGACGCCGCGCCCAGCCTGGCTGTTGCCAGCCTTGGCCTGCTGCTGGTTGCCGGCATCGGCTGGTGGGATGACCATCGGCCGCTGCCAGCCATGCGCCGTTTGCTGGTGCATTTCCTCGCTGCTGCCTTGCTGGCAGGGCTGGTCAAGATGCACGGGGGTAGCTGGCTGTTGAGCCTGCTGGTGCTGTTCTTCACCGCCTCGCTGATCAACATCTGGAACTTCATGGATGGCATCAACGGGATTGCCAGCAGCCAGGCCGTCATCGTTGCGCTGGGCTTTGCCACCGTGCTGCCCTGGCCCTATTCGCTGGTGGCCGTTGTTCTCGGCTTGGCCTGCCTGGGTTTTCTGCCATTCAATTTCCCGCAGGCGCGGATCTTCATGGGTGATGTCGGTAGTGGCGCCCTCGGCTATGCGGTGGCGGTGGTGCTGGCCGTCGCGGCAGTGCACACCGACATCAACTGGATCCTGTTGTTGCTGCCGTTGTCTGCATTTCTTGTGGACGCGGGCTTCACGCTGTTGGCGCGCATGCTTTCCGGGCAACGCTGGATGGAACCCCACACCCAGCATGTCTACCAGCGCGCGGTGCAGGCAGGAGCCAGCCATGCCCAGGTGACAGGGATGTACTTTGTTTTGGGCCTGTTCAGTATTACAGTGTTCAATATCTGCACCAATTTGCAGCCGAGGTGGGAGGCTGTCGTAGCGGTCGCGTGGTTTGCCGCGCTGACCCTGCTGTGGCTCCTCCTGCGCAATGGATTGCGCCACCGATAAGGAATTACTCGATCTATGTCTTCACCCTGGCGGGACAGAATCCTCGGCCTGATGCCGCGTACGGCCATCGTCTGCCACGACTTGTTCATGGTATGGGCCTGTTGGCAGCTGCTGCACGCAGGTCGTTACTCGATTCTGGCCGACGCTCCTGCGTTGCCCTTGTGGAACGTGGACACCACGCTGGTACTGGCGCTGCAGGGACTGGTGTTCTGGCGTATCGGCCTCTATCGCGGCCTGTGGCGTTTTGCCAGCGTCAGCGACCTGCTGAACATCTTCAAGGCCAGCTTCATCGGCCTGATCGCCATTGTTCTGGTGCTGGCCTGGAAGCGCTTCAACGGCGTACCGATGTCGGTGCTGGTGATCTATCCGTTCGCGCTGTCGGCACTGCTGGGCGCGCCGCGCCTGTTGTACCGCGCGTGGAAGGACTACCAGTCGCTGCAGTCCGATTCGACCGCGCGCCGGGTGCTGATTCTCGGCGCCGGACAGGCCGCCGAGACCCTGGTGCGCGACCTGCGCCGGTCCGGCAATTTCGAGCCGGTCGGCCTGCTCGATGATGCGCCGCACCTGCGAGGGGCCAAGCTGCAGAGCCTGCCGATCCTGGGCACGCTGGACGATGCACCGGCAGTGGCCCGCGAGACTGCAGCCAAGCTGCTGGTGATTGCCATGCCTTCGCTCGATGCCGTCGGCATGCAGCGCGTGGTGGCCATCTGCGAGAGCACCGGCATTCCGTTCCGCACGGTGCCCAAGCTCAGCGACATTCTGCAGGGGCAGTCGCTGCCGGGGCAGCTGAAGGAAGTGGCGATCGAAGATCTGCTCGGCCGCAAGCCGATCATGCCGGACTGGAACCTCATCCGTGGCTGGTTGGGCGGGCGCACGGTGATGGTGACCGGTGCCGGTGGCTCGATCGGGTCCGAGCTGTGCCGCCAGTGTGCGCGCCATGGTGCCGGTCGTATCGTGCTGCTGGAGATCAGTGAGCTGCTGCTGTTGACCATCGAGGGTGAGCTGCGCCGCAGCTTCCCCGACGTCGAGATCGAAGCGGTGCTCGGTGACTGTGGTGATCCTGCGGTGATCCGCCACGCGCTGTCGCTGCACCCGGTCGACACCGCCTTCCATGCGGCTGCCTACAAGCACGTGCCGGTGCTGGAGCGTCAGCTGCGTGAAGCCGTGCGCAACAACATCCTGGCTACCGAGAACGTGGCCCGCGCCTGCCTGGAAGCCCACGTCGAGCACTTTGTGTTCATCTCGACCGACAAGGCGGTGGACCCGGTCAATGCGCTGGGCGCCAGCAAGCGCTATGCGGAGATGATCTGCCAGAGCCTGGACCAGAAGTCCACGCACACCCGTTTCGTGACCGTGCGTTTCGGCAACGTGCTGGCGTCGGCCGGCAGCGTGGTGCCGCTGTTCCGCGAGCAGATCCTCAAGGGCGGCCCGGTCACGGTGACAGACCCGGAGGTCAGCCGCTATTTCATGACCATTCCCGAGGCGTGCCAGCTGATCCTGCAGGCGGCCGCGTCGGCGTCGCACGGCGCGATCTACACCCTGGACATGGGCGAGCCTGTGCCGATCCGGGTGTTGGCCGAGCAGATGATCCGGCTGGCGGGCAAGCAGCCCTACAAGGAAATTCCGATCATCTATACCGGCCTGCGCCAGGGCGAGAAGCTGCACGAGACGCTGTTCTATTCCGACGAGGACTACCGGCCGACCGCGCACCCGAAGATCCTCGAGGCCGGCGTCCGTTCGTTCTCGCGGGACATCGTGCTGGGCAACGTGCCGAAGCTGCGCGAGGCCATTGCCCGGTACGACATCGATACGATCCAGGAAATCCTGTTTGCGACCATGCCGGAATTCTCGCCAATCGAACAGGATGCTTACATTTCATCCGCTAAGGTTGTGCCCTTTCCGGCACGTGAGGCCAACAGGCACCAATGAGCAAGCGCATTCGCAAGGCGGTATTCCCGGTAGCGGGTCTGGGCACGCGTTTTCTTCCGGCGACCAAGACGGTGCCGAAGGAGATGCTGCCGATCATCGATCGGCCGCTGATCCAGTACGCCGTGGATGAGGCGATCGAAGCAGGCTGTGACACCCTGGTGTTCATCACCAACCGTTACAAGCACGCCGTCGCCGACTATTTCGACAAGGCCTACGAGCTGGAGCAGAAGCTCGAGCGCGCGGGCAAGCACGAGCAGCTCGAATTGATCCGCCATGTGCTGCCGGAAGGCGTGCGCGCGATCTTCGTCACCCAGGCCGAGGCTCTGGGCCTGGGCCATGCGGTGCTGTGCGCCAAGGCGGTCATCGGTGACGAGCCGTTCGCCGTGCTGCTGCCCGACGATCTGATCTGGAACCGCGGCGCGGGTGCGCTGAAGCAGATGGCCGACCTCAACGAGGCCAGTGGTGCCAGCGTCATCGCCGTGGAGGACGTGCCCCACGACAAGACGGCCAGTTACGGCATCGTCGCCACCGAGGCGTTCGACGGCCGCAAGGGGCGTATCTCGCAGATCGTGGAGAAGCCCAAGCCGGAAGACGCACCGAGTGACCTGGCAGTGGTGGGGCGCTACGTGCTGAGCCCGAAGATTTTCGAGCTGCTCGAGCAGACCCGCACCGGTGCCGGTGGCGAGATCCAGCTGACCGATGCTATCGCCGAACTGCTGAAGACCGACGAGGTCGATGCCTATCGTTTCGAGGGCACCCGTTTCGACTGCGGCACCCACCTGGGGCTGGTCGAGGCGACGATCCGCTTCGCGCTGGACAACCCGAAGCTGGCCGGCCCGGCGCGCGAGAAGCTGGCGGCGATGCTGGCGGAGTAAGGGTTTTTCGAGCGCTCCGGCAGCGCCTTCCTGCATAGCTGGGGGAGGCGCAGGCAGGCCGCTGCAGGACACGCCGTAAACCCCGCTCCGCGGTCCGGCCCAGCCGCTGACGGCTGTGCGTTCGGGCGCTTGCGAAGCAGTGCTTCGCAAGCAAAGCGCCCTCACCCATGGGGGCTCGATGGCGCCTTGCTCCTGTGCGCTGTCCTGCGCACACGGCAAGACCGGGGTTGGGCGTCCTGCCCAACCCGCCCGAGGCATGCCTCGGGCCCATGGCGCCAACGGTCCTGCAAAGGCCCACCGATCCCGCCAGCCTGGTTTCCTGCGGGCGCGGACAGGAAGGGCGGAATCAAGAGCAGGGCAGAAACGAAAAAGGCAGCCGATGGCTGCCTTTTTTCGTTTCCGGAGCATCCACGCATGGCGTGGATCTACTGCTCTTGCCTCTTCTCATCCTTCCGCCGCGGGGAGGCTGGAAGGGCCGGGTTGGCAGGGCTGCTCGGGACCGTTGGCGCCATGGATGGCGCCATCGAGCCCCCATGGATGGGTTCACGGCGTGTCCCGGGCAGCCCTGCCAACCCGGCCCACGCCTTGAAGCCCAACGAGGCAACGCCTTGAACCTTACAGCGCCTCGAAAATGCCCGCCGCACCCATGCCGGTGCCGATGCACATCGTCACCATGCCGTACTTCTGCTGGCGACGGCGCAGGCCGTGCAGCAGGGTCGCGGTACGGATCGCGCCGGTCGCACCCAGCGGATGGCCCAGCGCGATCGCGCCGCCCAGCGGGTTGACCTTGCTCGGGTCCAGGCCGCAGTCACGGATGACGGCCAGCGATTGCGCGGCGAAGGCTTCGTTGAGCTCGATCCAGTCCAGCTGGTCCTGGCTCAGGCCGGCCTGCTTCAGTGCCTTCGGAATCGCGGCGATCGGGCCGATGCCCATCACTTCCGGGCGCACACCAGCCACCGAGAAGCTGACGAAACGGGCCAGCGGGGTCAGGCCGTAATCCTTGATCGCCTGTTCCGACGCCAGCAGTACCGCGCCGGCGCCATCGCTCATCTGCGAGGAGTTGCCGGCAGTGACGGTGCCGCCGAACTGGCCGTTGCGGAACACCGGGCGCAGCTTGGCCAGGCCTTCAGCGGAGGAATCCGGACGCGGGCCTTCGTCGGTGTCGGCCACCTTGTTGCGGGTGATGATGCGCTTGCCGTCGGCCAGATCGGGCTGGTGCGAGACGATCTCGTACGGGCTGATCTCGTCCTTGAAGTCGCCGTTCTGGATGGCGGCCATGGCCTTCTGGTGCGAGGCCAGGGCGAACGCGTCCTGTTCTTCGCGCGAGACCTTCCACTCTTCAGCGACCTTCTCGGCGGTGATGCCCATGCCGTAGGCGATGGCGACGTGGTCGTTGTCGAACACGCTCGGGGCCATCGCGATCTTGTTGCCCATCATCGGCACCATCGACATCGATTCGGTGCCGCCGGCCAGCATCAGGTCGGCGTTGCCAAGGCGGATCGCGTCGGCCGCCTGCGCCACGGCCTGCAGGCCGGAGGAGCAGAAGCGGTTCACGGTCTGCGCGGCGATGGTGTTCGGCAGGCCGGCCAGCAGCACGCCGATGCGGGCTACGTTCATGCCCTGCTCGGCTTCGGGCATCGCGCAGCCGATGATCGCGTCATCGATGCGGTTGACGTCCACGCCCGGCGCCTGCGCCACGACGCTGCGCAGCACGTGGGCGAGCATGTCGTCGGGGCGGGTGTTGCGGAACATGCCCTTGGGCGCCTTGCCAACCGGGGTGCGGGTGGCGGCGACGATGTAGGCGTCCTGGATTTGCTTGGTCATTGCAGTGATCTCTTGAATAGGGGTTGGAAGAGGTTGCCGGCCAGTGGCCGGCACTACCGATGTCTTCCGTCAGTTCCGCAGCGGCTTGCCGGTCTTCAGCATGTGCGCGATGCGGGCCTGGGTCTTTTCCTGCTGGGCCAGTTCGACGAAGTGCTTGCGCTCCAGGGTCAGCAGCCACTCTTCGTCGACCAGGGTGCCGCGGTCGACCTTGCCGCCGCACAGCACGGTGGCGATGCGCTCGGCGATCTCGTAGTCGTACGGGCTGATGAAGCGGCCTTCCAGCATGTTGACCAGCATCATCTTGAAGGTGGCGATGCCGACGTCGCCGGCCACTTGGATGCGGCGTGCCGGCAGCGGCGGACGGTAGCCCGCTTCGGCCAGGGCGCGTGCTTCGGCCTTGGCGATGTACAGGGCCTCGTAGCTGTTGAACACCACCTTGTCGGTGCTGCGCAGCAGGCCCAGTTCCTGGGCGTTGACCGCCGAGTTGGACACCTTGGCCATCGCCACGGTCTCGAAGGTCTTCTTCAGTTCGGCGAACACGTCACCGCCCGGGCCGGCGGCCTGCGATGCGCGCACGGCCAGTTCCTTCAGGCCGCCGCCTGCCGGCAGCAGGCCGACGCCGGCCTCGACCAGGCCGATGTAGCTTTCCAGGAAGGCCACGGTCTTGGCGCTGTGCATCTGGAACTCGCAGCCGCCACCCAGGGCCAGGCCACGCACCGCAGCCACCACCGGCACCAGCGAGTACTTGATGCGCTGGCTTGTGCGCTGGAAGTTGTGCACCATTTCTTCGAACTGGTCGACCTTGCCGGCCTGCAGCAGGCCGAGGGCGCCAGCCAGGTCGGCACCGGCGGAGAAGGGCTCCTTCTGCTGCCAGATCACCAGGCCCTGGAAATCCTTCTCGGCGCGGGTGACGCATTCCTGCAGGCCATCCAGCACGTGGTCGGACACGGTGTTCATCTTGGTCTTGAAGCTGACCACGGCGATGCCATCGCCGTCGTGCCACATGCGCAGGCCGTCGTTCTCGAACACGGTCTCGCCCGGCGCGAACTTCTCGCCCAGCAGCGGATCGGGGAAGCGCTGGCGCTGGTATACCGGCAGCGACGAACGCGGCAGCTTGGCGTTGCGCGACGGGCTGTAGCTGCCCTCGGCGGCATGCACGCCGTCACGGCCGTCAAATACCCAATCCGGCAGCGGCGCGTTGCTCATGCTCTTGCCAGCGACGATGTCATCGGCAATCCACTGCGCGACCTGCTTCCAGCCGGCAGCCTGCCAGGTTTCGAACGGGCCCAGCGACCAGCCGTAGCCCCAGCGGATGGCCAGATCGACGTCGCGCGCGGTCTCGGCGATGTCGGCCAGGTGGTAGGCGCTGTAGTGGAACAGGTCGCGGAAGGTCGCCCACAGGAACTGCGCCTGCGGGTGCTGGCTCTCGCGCAGCTTGGCGAACTTCTCGGCCGGGTTCTTGATCTTCAGGATCTCGACCACTTCCGGTGCGGCGGCGCGGTCAGCCGGACGGTAGTCCTGCTTTTCCAGGTCCAGCACCACGATGTCCTTGCCGACCTTGCGGAAGATGCCGGCGCCGGTCTTCTGGCCGAGCGCGCCCTTGGCAATCAGCGCATCCAGCCACTTCGGCGACTTGAAGAACTCATGCCACGGGTCGTTGGGCAGGGTATCGCCCATGGTCTTGATGACGTGGGCCATGGTGTCCAGGCCGACCACGTCGGAGGTGCGGTAGGTGGCGGACTTCGGGCGGCCGACCAGCGGACCGGTCAGGCCGTCCACTTCGTCGAAGCCCAGGCCGAATTCCTGGGTGTGGTGGATGGTGGACAGGATCGAGAACACGCCGATGCGGTTGCCGATGAAGTTCGGGGTGTCCTTGGCGTACACCACGCCCTTGCCCAGGGTGGTGACCAGGAACGCTTCCAGGCCTTCCAGCACGCTGGCGTCGGTGGTGGTGGCCGGGATCAGCTCGGCCAGGTGCATGTAGCGCGGCGGGTTGAAGAAATGCACGCCGCAGAAGCGGTGGCGCAGCTGTTCGGGCAGCACGTCGGCCAGCTTGTTGATGCCCAGGCCCGAGGTGTTGGAGGCCAGCACGGCGTGGTCGGCCACGAACGGGGCGATCTTCTTGTACAGGTCCTGCTTCCAGTCCATGCGCTCGGCGATGGCCTCGATGATCAGATCGCAGTCCTTCAGCTGTTCCAGGCCGGTCTCGTAGTTGGCCGGGGTGATGGCTTCGGCCAGCGACTTGCTGGCCAGCGGCGCCGGGCTCAGCTTGCCGAGGTTGGCGATCGACTTCAGCACGATGCCATCGGCCGGACCTTCCTTGGCAGGCAGGTCGAACAGCACGGTGTCGACGCCGGCATTGGTGAGGTGGGCGGCGATCTGGGCACCCATGACGCCGGCACCCAGCACGGCGGCGCGGCGGACTAGCAGGGAATTGGACATGGTGTAGGGCCTTTGTTGGTCAGCAGTTACTGGGTGGAATCAATGGAGGCGGGCAGGGCGCTGCCGCTGCGGGCGGCGGCGCGGAATCCGGCCTCGGCGAAATGGATCAGTTCATGGGCGGCATGGGCACGATGCGCCGTTTCGGTGACACCGGCAGGTCGCTTGATCAGCCCGAAATCGGCCATGGCATAGGTCAGCGAGCCAGCGAGGAAATCCAGGCGCCAATAGAGCTCTTCCTTGCTCAGGCCGGGCACGCAGGTGGCGATCGCCTTGCCGAACTCACGCAGCACGTGGCCGTAGTGGTCGGACAGGAACTTGCGCAGGTTGTCGTTCTTTTCAGCGTAGGCACGGGCGATCACGCGGACGAAGGCGCCGCCGTTCTGGCGGTCCTGGGCCAGCGCCAGGGCCGGCTCGACGAAGGCGGCGAGCACCGGCCGCAGTTGCCCGGGGTGTTCGTTGCGGGCACGCTCGAGCTGGGCCAGGCGGGCGCCGGTCATCTCGTCCATGCGGCGGCGGAACACCTCGTTGACCAGGTTTTCCTTGGAGCCGAAGTGGTAGTTGACCGCAGCGATGTTGACGTCTGCCTGGCTGGTGACCTGGCGCAGCGAGGTGCCGGCAAAGCCGTGCTGGGCGAACAGCTCCTCGGCGGCGCCGAGGATCCGGTCCTTGGTCGAGAAGTGGGCGGGCTTGGCCATCGGGCGGGCGGACCTTAATCAAACGATTGTTTGATACTAGAACCAGACGGTACCGTATGGCATTTTGCAGTGCAGCAAAAATGCCCGGGCTGGTCAGAATCCGCTCAGGTGGGTGAATGGGGGTAGTGCCGGCCGCTGGCCGGCAGCCCCGAGGTTGAATGGCGGCCAATGCCGGCCAGCGGCCGGCACTACCACCCTGCCGCTTTATCTTTTACAATCCACGCACGTTTATCAGGCTAAGCCCGCGTTTCGACGCGGCTTTTTTTTTGTTACCCTTCGGGCCATCAGCGGCCCGATTCCATTGGAGACATCCCATGGCGCTGGAGCGCACCCTTTCGATCATCAAGCCGGACGCCGTTGCCAAGAACGTCATCGGCGAAATCTACGCCCGCTTCGAAAAGGCCGGCCTGAAGGTCGTGGCCGCCAAGTACAAGCAGCTGTCGCGTCGTGAAGCCGAAGGCTTCTACGCCGTGCACCGCGAGCGTCCGTTCTTCAACGCACTGGTCGAGTTCATGATCTCCGGCCCGGTGATGATCCAGGCCCTGGAAGGCGAGAACGCCGTCCTGGCCCACCGCGACCTGCTGGGCGCCACCAACCCGAAGGAAGCCGCTGCGGGCACCATCCGCGCCGACTTCGCCGAATCCATCGATGCCAATGCCGCCCACGGCTCGGACTCGGTCGAGAATGCCGCGATTGAAATCGCGTACTTCTTCGCCGCCACCGAAGTCGTCTCGCGCTGAGAGTAATGCCGTGAACGAGGTCGTACAGAAAATCGCCATCCAGCCGCTGCCGAAGTCGGCACCCACGGCTGGCAAGCAGAACCTGCTCGACCTCGATCGCGCGGGCCTGGAGAAGTTTTTCGTCGAGGTTCTCGGCGAGAAGAAATTCCGCGCCCATCAGGTGATGAAGTGGATCCACCATCGCTACGTCACCGAGTTCGATGAGATGACCGACCTCGGCAAGGTTCTGCGCGCCAAGCTGCAGGAGCATGCCGAGGTCCTCGTCCCGAACATCATCTTCGACAAGCCCTCCGCCGACGGCACCCACAAGTGGCTGCTGGCGATGGGCGTGGATGGCAAGAACGCCATCGAGACCGTGTACATCCCCGACAAGACCCGCGGCACGCTGTGCGTGTCCTCGCAGGTCGGTTGTGGCCTGAACTGCACGTTCTGCTCCACCGCCACCCAGGGCTTCAACCGCAACCTGACCACCGCCGAGATCATCGGCCAGGTGTGGATCGCGGCGCGCCACCTGGGCAACGTGCCGCACCAGATGCGCCGCCTCACCAACGTGGTGATGATGGGCATGGGCGAGCCGTTGATGAATTTCGACAACGTCGTGCGTGCCATGAGCGTGATGCGCGACGATCTGGGCTACGGCCTGGCCAACAAGCGCGTGACCCTGTCGACCTCCGGCCTGGTGCCGCAGATCGACCGCCTGTCCACCGAAAGCGACGTGTCGCTGGCGGTGTCGCTGCATGCGCCGAACGATGAGCTGCGCGAGACCCTCGTGCCGCTCAACAAGAAGTACCCGATCGCCGAGCTGATGGCTTCGTGCGCACGCTACCTGCGCGCCAACAAGCGCCGCGAATCGGTCACCTTCGAATACACCCTGATGAAGGGCATCAACGACCAGCCCGAGCACGCCCGCCAGTTGGCGCGGCTGATGCACCAGTTCGACAACGCGGTGCAGGCCAGGGACTCGGGCAAGGTCAACCTGATCCCGTTCAACCCGTTCCCGGGTACCCGCTACGAGCGTTCCGAAGAAGCGCATATCCGCGCCTTCCAGAAGATCCTGCTCGACAGCAACGTGCTGACCATGGTGCGCCGGACCCGTGGCGACGATATCGACGCCGCCTGTGGCCAGCTCAAGGGCCAGGTGATGGATCGCACGCGCCGCCAGGCCGAGTTCAACAAGACGCTGCAGGCGGGGAAGGGGAGCGATGCCGCGGCCTGACCGCTTCTGGCTGGCGCTGCTTGCAGCCGTGCTGGCCCTCTCGGTCACCGCTTGCAAGTCGCAACCCAAGGCCAAGCTGGGCCCCAGCCAGGCGACGGTCTATTCGGTCCGCGACCCCGAAGGTGTTCGCCGGCAGGTCCGCGCCGCGGATCTGCTCGCCTTGGCCGCCCGCGACATGCAGAGCGGCAACCTCGATGCGGCCGAGCGCAAGACGCGCGATGCGATCAAGCTGGCGCCTGCCGACCCCGATGCACTGGTGCTGCTGGCCGGCATCGATGATCAGCGTGGCCGCACCCGACAGGCCGGGGAAGGTTTCCGCAGGGCCGCCGAACTGGCGCCGCAGCGGGGGGACGTGCTCAACAATTATGGTGCCTGGCTGTGCCAGAACGGACAGGCTGCCGAGTCGCTGGCCTGGTTCGATCGTGCGCTGCAGGCGCGCAGCTACACCACGCCGGCCGAGGCGCAGGCCAACGGCGGCAGCTGTGCGTTGGATGCCGGGCAGCTTGATCGCGCCGAACGCAACCTGCGTGCCGCCCTGTCCCAGGTGCCTGGCAACCCGGTCGCGCTGGAGGCGATGGCCCAGCTGAGCTTCCGTCGCGGCCAGTTCATGGAGGCCCGCGCCTTCGCCGAACGTAGGATTGCGGCTGCACCGGCCACGCGTTCCGTGTTACAACTTGCGTCTCAAATCGAGGCGCGGCTGGGTGATCAGGCAGCATCTGATCGCTATCTTCAGCGGATTCGACAGGAATTTCCGCAGGACGCGGGCTCCTAACTCCAGGGTTGATGCATTGTGATTGATGACCAGACTGTGAGCGATCTCGAGACTGTGGCCGGCTGCGGCACCCGCCTGCGCCAGGCCCGCGAGGCCGCCGGACTGACCCTTGAAGACGTCGGCCAGCGCCTGCGCATGCCGGTTCAAGTGGTGAAGTCGCTCGAGCAGGAGCAGTGGCAGAAGCTCGGCGCGCCGGTGTTCGTGCGCGGCCAGCTGCGCAGCTATGCCCGCCTGCTCGGCGTCGACGTCAGCGAACTGCTGGAACAGGCCCAGGTTGGCCCGGTGGTTCCGCCGACCCTGGTCAGCCACACCCATACCCCGCGTGCGCGCCGGATCGCCGAGAATCTCGGCCGCCGTGCGCTGTATGTCGGTATTACCGCCGTGCTGGCGGTCCCGGTCTGGTTCGCCACCCGTGGTCACTTCGATGGCGCCGCACCTTCGCCGAACACCGCCTCGCTGGATGTGATCCCGGCCGCCGTACCGGTTACCCCGGCCGGTCCCGGGTCCGCCGCCGCGGCGCCCGCCGAAGTGGCGGCCGCACCTGTCACCAAGCCGACTGCTACCCCCTACGTTGCCTCGCTGGCCCCGGTGCCACGCGCTGCGCCGGCTGCTGCCGCCAACCTGGACATGCAGTTCAGTGGCGACAGCTGGGTCGATATTGCCGGTCCGGATGGCGGCAGCGTCGAGAAGGCGTTGATCAAGGCGGGCGAGACCCGCAGCTTCACCCCCGGCCAGGTGGCCCGGGTCACCCTGGGCAACGCCTCGGCGGTCCAGGTTCAGCAGAATGGCGCTATCGTCGATCTGACGCCCTATCAGCGAGCCAACGTGGCACGCTTTCAGGTATCCTCTGAAGGCTCCGTTGTCCCGGTTTCACACTGAGGCGCGGTTTCACCACCTTCGATAATCCCAATGGTCCCTCCCGATGGGCGGGGCGAGAGTACGCATGGCGATCGACGACCTGCTCGACGAGCACGAACAAAGTGAACGCGTCCGCAGCTGGCTGCGGAAGAATGGTGCCAGCATCCTCGGTGGCGTAGTCATCGCCATCGGTGCCATTGCCGGCTGGCAGTGGTACCAGAAGGATCAGGGCGGCAAGCTGGCTTCGGCCAATGTCGAGTACCAGAAGGCCCTGGTGGGCCTGCAGCAGAACAAGCTCGACGACGCTGCGAAGGCGGTCAAGGCGCTGGAGGCTGGCCCGTCCAGCATCTACGGCGACCTGGCTGCGCTGCAGCTGGCCAAGGCCCAGGTCGATGCCGGCAAGAATGAAGAAGCGCTGGCCACCCTGCGCGCGGTGAAGGTCGAAGGCGACCTGCAGCGCGTGGTCGACCAGCGCGTGGCACGCCTGCTGGTGGCTACCGGCAAGGGCGATGAAGCGATCAAGCTGCTGGGCAGCGCCACCGACAGCAGCAGCCTGGAAATCCATGGCGATGCGCTGATGGCGCAGGGCAAGCGTGACGCGGCCCGCGAACAGTATGAGAAGGCGCTGAAGACGCTGGACGTGGCAGCGCCGCAGCGGCGACTGCTGGAAACCAAGGTTATGGACGCCGGCGGCACCGTCGCCGCCCCTGCGGAGTCGGTTTGATGAGTCAGAAGGTCATGATCACGCGCGTCGCCACCGTACTCCTGCTCGGTATGGCGCTGTCCGGTTGCAGCACCATGAAGGGCTGGTTCGCCGGCAAGGACGCAGCAGCGAAGAAGGCACAGGAGCCGGCGGAACTGGTGAAGTTCGAGCCGACCCTGAAGGTCAACAAGGCCTGGTCGGTCAACCTGGGCAAGGGCGAGCGCCGCATCGGCGTGCGCCAGGGCCCGGCAGTGGCCAATGGCCATGTGTTCGCCGCGGCGATCACCGGTGGCGTGCACGCCATCGACCTGCAGACCGGCAAGAAGGTCTGGACCTGGGAGCCGAAGAAGGAAAAGAAGAAGGCCAAGCTGCGGCTGTCCGGTGGTCCGGGCGTCGGCGAGAACCTGGTGGTCATCGGTACCCTCGATGGCCAGGTGATCGCGCTGGACATCAACGATGGCAGCGAGAAGTGGCGCGCACGCGTGCCCAACGAAGTCATCGCCGCACCGGCCATTGCCCAGGGCATGGTCTTCGTGCGCAGCAATGACGGTCGCGTCACCGCGTTCGACGCCGGCAACGGCACCCAGAAGTGGTTCAACCCCAGCGAGCTGCCGGCGCTGACCGTGCGTGGCAACGCGCCGGTGGTGGCCGGTCCGGGCGTGCTGTTCATCGGCAAGGACGAGGGCAGCGTGTCTGCGCTGGCCATGCAGGACGGCCGCACGCTGTGGGACCAGAACGTGGGTACCGGCGAAGGCCGTACCGAGCTGGACCGCATGGCCGATGTCGATGGCGCCCCGGTGCTCGACGGCAACACGCTGTTCGTGAGCAGCTTCAAGAACCAGACCATGGCCATCGAAGGCCCGACCGGTCGCCCGCTGTGGGCGCGTGACCACGGCGGTGCCGGCGGTGTGGCGGTGTCTTCGGGCAATGTTTTCGTTACCGACAACAAGGGCGGCGTGTTCGGCCTGGACAAGGCCAGCGGCGCGGCGATGTGGTCGCAGACCGCACTGGCCCGGCGCTCGCTGACCGGCCCGGCGCTGCACGGCGACTACGTGGTGGTCGGTGACTACAAGGGATACCTGCATTGGCTGCAGGCCTCCGATGGCGCGATGGCGGCGCGGGCGAAAAGCGGCGGTGATGCGCTTCTGGCCCAGCCAATCGTCGTCGATGGAGTGCTGCTGGTGCAGAACGTTGATGGCAAGCTGACCGCATTCCGGTTGGCAAATTAATACGGAGTAATCGCGATGCTGCCTTTGGTCGCCCTGGTTGGACGGCCGAATGTCGGCAAGTCGACCATATTCAATGCACTGACCCGTACACGTGACGCCCTGGTCCATGACCAGCCCGGCGTCACCCGGGACCGCAACTATGGCGTCTGCCGGCTTGACGAGGACAACCATTTCCTCGTCGTCGATACCGGCGGCATCGCAGAGGAAGAAGAAGGCCTGGCTGGTGCTACCACGCGCCAGGCCCGCGCTGCCGCTGGCGAAGCTGACCTGATCCTGTTCGTCGTCGATGCCCGCGAGGGCACCTCGGCGATGGACGATGAGATCCTGGCCTGGCTGCGCAAGCTGTCGCGCCCGACGCTGCTGCTGATCAACAAGATCGACGGCACCGACGAAGACACCGTGCGTTCGGAGTTCGCCCGTTACGGCTTCAGCGAGATGCTGACCGTGTCGGCTGCCCACCGCCAGGGCCTGGACGACCTGCTTGACGAGGTCATCCAGCGCCTGCCGGAAGAGGGCAGCGGCGAAGAGCTGGACAACGATCCGAACCGCGTGCGCATCGCCTTCGTCGGCCGCCCCAACGTGGGCAAGTCGACCCTGGTCAACCGCATCCTCGGCGAAGAGCGCATGATCGCCTCGGACGTGCCGGGCACCACCCGCGATTCGATCTCGGTGGACCTGGAGCGTGACGGCCGCGAGTACCGCCTGATCGACACCGCCGGCCTGCGTCGCCGTTCGCGCGTGGACGAGGTCGTCGAGAAGTTCTCGGTGGTCAAGACCATGCAGTCGATCGAGCAGTGCCAGGTGGCCGTGCTGATGCTCGATGCCACCGAAGGCGTGACCGACCAGGACGCCACCGTGCTCGGCGCCGTGCTGGATGCCGGCCGCGCGCTGGTGATCGCGATCAACAAGTGGGACGGCCTGACCGACTACCAGCGTGAGCAGGCGGAAACGATGCTGTCGCTGCGCTTGGGCTTCGTGCCGTGGGCCGAATCGGTGCGCATCTCGGCCAAGCATGGCTCGGGCCTGCGCGAGCTGTTCCGTGCGGTGCACCGTGCGCACGAATCGGCGAACAAGACCTTCACCACCAGCGAAGTGAACAAGGCGCTGGAAGTGGCCTACGAGACCAACCCGCCGCCGACCATCCGCGGCCACGTCTCCAAGCTGCGTTACGTGCACCCGGCCGGCGCCAACCCGCCGACCTTCATCGTGCACGGCACCCGGCTGAAGGAACTGCAGGAGTCGTACAAGCGCTACCTGGAGAACTTCTTCCGCAAGCGCTTCAAGCTGATCGGAACGCCGGTGCAGTTCATCTTCCGCGAGGGTGCCAACCCGTACGAAGGCAAGAAGAACGTGCTGACCGAACGGCAGGTCAAGGCCAAGCGGCGCTTGATGAAGCACGTCAAGGGCAAGTGATCCACGAGAGGCGGCCGCAGGGCCGCCTTTCTCGTTGTGGCGATCCTGTCGGTAGTGCCGGCCGCTGGCCGGCAACCTCAGCCAGGCAGCCCCGGCACCGGAATCCGATAGACCACCGACGCAAACTTCGCGCTCTGCTCGGTGCCGACCACCTGGCCGCCCAGTGCTTCGGCAATCCGCCGGCTGGCCACGTTGTCCACCGCCACCGGGTAGCGATAGGCGACCGCAGCGAGCCGTTCCGCGCACCAGTGGACGACGGCGCGCACTGCCTCGCGGCCGTAGCCCTGTCCGTGCTCGCGCTCGCTTATCCAGATGCCAAGCTCGGGTTCGCCCTCGGTAGCGCGGTGCACGGCGGCGATGCCCACAAAGCGTCCGTCCTGCAGATGCCGGATCACGAACGTGTATTCCGCGCCTTCCTCGATCAGGCGCAGCCATTCCTGGCCGATCTTTTCGAATGCCGCAAAAGACCCCGGCGGATCGAATGCCATGAAGCGGGTCAGCGTTGGCGTGATGCCGGCGAAGACCTCGGGGCCGTCGGCGCATGAGAACGGCCGGAGCACCAGGTGCTCGGTCTGTACGGGATTGATCGATGGTTTCACCGGCCAGAGGGTCCTACGCGCCGTCGGCTCCGTCAACATGGGGCCCGGCTCTACAATGGACGCCATGAGCATTCCAGAGCTTTCCCCCGAGCGCGCGCGCGCGCGCGTGGCCCATGGTGCGGTGCTGATCGACGTGCGCGAGGCGCATGAGCGGGCCGGCGGCATGGCCGAGGGCGCGCGTGGCGTGGCCAAGGATGAACTGCTGGCCGATCCGGCCGCGCACCTGCCTGTGCCGGAACAGGAAATCCTGCTGATCTGCCAGAGCGGCAAGCGCTCGGCTGATGCAGCGCAGGCGCTGCTGGATGCGGGCTATACGAACGTGAGCTCCGTTGCCGGCGGCACCGTGGCCTGGCGCGAGCAGGCGCTGCCGCTGGTGCAGCCACTGACCAGCGCCGCCGACCGCGATTTCTACGACCGCTATTCGCGCCACCTGCTGCTGCCGCAGGTGGGCGAGGCTGGGCAGCGCCGCCTGCAGCAGTCGCGGGTGCTGGTGCTGGGCGCGGGCGGCCTGGGCGCGCCGGCCGGGTTCTACCTGGCGGCCGCCGGGGTAGGGCACCTGCGTTTCGCCGACCACGACCGTGTCGAGCGCAGCAACCTGCACCGGCAGATCGTGCATACCGAGGCCAGCGTCGGCCAGCTGAAGGTCGATTCGGCACGTGAGCGGCTGCTGGCGTTGAACCCGTCCATCGAGGTCGAGGCCGTGCCCGAGCGGGTCACCTCGGAGAACGTGGACCGCCTGCTGCAGGACGTTGACGTGGTGCTGGACGGTTCGGACAACTTCCCGTTGCGCTACCTGCTCAACGATGCCTGCATCAAGCACGCCACGCCGATGGTCTACGCCGCCATCGAGCGCTTCGATGGCCAGGTGAGCGTGTTCGATGCCGGCCGCCAGCGCGGCGAGGCGCCGTGCTATCGCTGCCTGTTCCCGGAGCCGCCGCCGCCGGAGTTCGCGCCCAACTGTTCCGAGGCCGGCGTGCTGGGCGTGCTGCCCGGCCTGGCAGGTGTGCTGCAGGCCACCGAGGTGCTGAAGCTGCTGCTGGGCATCGGCGAACCGTTGGTGGGCCGCCTGCTGCGCTTTGACGCGCTGGGCATGCGCTTCCGCGAGACCCGCATCGGGCCGGACCCGCAGTGCCCGCTGTGCGCGCCGGGCGTGCCGTTCCCGGGGTATATCGATTACGCCGCGTTCTGTCGGGGCGGGTGAGGGCGGGGCGGTGGCGGGGGCCCGGGTGGGGGCGGCCTTGGTCCGGGGCTGGGCCAACCAAGGTTGGGGCCTAGATGCGCCACACCGTAGTGCCGGGCCATGCCCGGCGTGTTGGTAGGTGTCGACCTTGGTCGCCGTAGCGTTGGCGCGCAAACCGGACGCGTCCGTGGCATCCAAGGTTGGCGCCAGCTAGAG
>NZ_JFYS01000040.1:0-383 GCF_000632045.1 Stenotrophomonas sp. RIT309 | reverse complement strand
GTTGAGCCCGGGGATTTCACATCCGACTTGACAGACCGCCTGCGTGCGCTTTACGCCCAGTAATTCCGATTAACGCTTGCACCCTCCGTATTACCGCGGCTGCTGGCACGGAGTTAGCCGGTGCTTCTTCTGCGGGTAACGTCAATGAGCAAAGGTATTAACTTTACTCCCTTCCTCCCCGCTGAAAGTACTTTACAACCCGAAGGCCTTCTTCATACACGCGGCATGGCTGCATCAGGCTTGCGCCCATTGTGCAATATTCCCCACTGCTGCCTCCCGTAGGAGTCTGGACCGTGTCTCAGTTCCAGTGTGGCTGGTCATCCTCTCAGACCAGCTAGGGATCGTCGCCTTGGTGAGCCGTTACCTCACCAACAAGCTAATCC
>NZ_JFYS01000039.1:0-419 GCF_000632045.1 Stenotrophomonas sp. RIT309 | reverse complement strand
CCACAGCCGCAAACCCACAGTACCCCGCCTTCGACAGTTTCCCGCGGCTGTTGGTAACGGCGGTTGTCGGCACGCGGAACTATTGGTAGGTGTCGACCTTGGTCGACACGGAGCGAGCGCAGCAAGCGACCCGCTTTTGATCTTCTTTTTCTTTTTTCCGTGGTTGGACGCGCGCAAGGGACTGTCAAAGGCGGGGTAAGAGGGGTTTCGGCAGGGCTTGCAGTCCTGCATCCGCTACAAGCCAGAGCAACAGCAACAGCAACAGCGGCATTCGGTGGGATGGCGGGGCACTGTGGGTTTGCGGGGCCGCCGCAAGTATGTCCTTGTAGGCTTGGTCGCCGCATCCATGCGGCTCACACCCCGCAAACCCACAGTACCCCGCCTTCGACAGTTTCCCGCGGCTGTTGGTAACGGCGGTT
>NZ_JFYS01000038.1:0-1673 GCF_000632045.1 Stenotrophomonas sp. RIT309 | reverse complement strand
CGCCGCAAGTACGTCCTTGTAGCAACTGTGTTGCTGGAGGAGCGCCAGCCCTTCCGGTAAACGGGCACGGTAGTGCCGGCCGCTGGCCGGCAGCCTCAGGAGCAACGCCCTCTGGTGCGCTCAGGCGGGGATCGATCCGCCTTGAGCGTCACGCATACGGGCGTTGAGAATCACCAGCATCTTCCGCATCACCGCCACGATGGCCACTTTGCCTTCCTTGCCCCGCGCTCGCAGCGACTGGTAAAAGTCCCGCAGGCGAGGTTCATGCCGCATGGCCGACATGCTGGCCATGTAGAGCACCTGACGGATCTCAGCCCTGCCGCCATGGATGCTTCGTTTGCCACGCATGGTCCCGCTGTCATGGGACATCGGTGCCACACCGACCAGGCTGGCGACGGCCTTGCCACTGATATTGCCCAGCTCGGGAAGATAGCTGGCCAACACGGCCTGCAGGCCCGGGCCAACACCTTTCATCGACTTCAGGACAGCCAGTTGAGGCTGCTTGGAAACCTGTTCGGAAATCCGCTTTCCCAAACGTTCCACCGTTCTCTGCAAGCAAGTGATGTTGGCCTGAAGCAGTCGGCGTAATTCACGATTACCCACCATTTCCTGCTGCTGCCGCGCGACGGTCAGCGCGTGCATCGCCTGTCGGCGTGCCCGCACGAAGTCACGCATTTCCCGCTGCCAAGGCTCCAGTGGCTGATAGGAACGCAGCTTCACCAGTGCGGCCATCTTGGCCAAGGCATAGGCATCCAAGCGGTCTGTCTTGGCCATGTGGCCAAGCCCCTGGGCCAGTTTCCGCGCCCGCAGGGCATTGGCGCGGACCACCGGATGACCAGCGTTGTGCAGGAAGTCCAGCACAGGCTGTTCGTAGCCACCAGTGGCCTCCAGCACGATCTGGACGGCCGGATGCCCTTGCAGCCAGAGGTCCAATTCAGCAAAGCCGGAGCGGCTATTGCTGACCTGCAGGGTCTTTCCGTCTGTCGTGCCAACGTCCAGCTGGCGCTTGCTGACATCAATCCCGATCCCGTTCATCACCGGACTCCGTATAGTCTGGAAGGGTCGAGAGCTCCCCCGCTTGCCCAGTCTTATCACTGCGAGTGTCAGCTCCAGCAACTGTTCGGGCGGATCAAGGGAGATTCCGGCGTGGGCGCCAAGCTACATGGCGATCGTCGAGATCCAGGCTTACACGGCGGCCCACGCCGGCTCTCGACACCTACGGTGCCAGATTCCAATCAGATAAGGCTTGGTCGCCGCATCCATGCGGCTCACACCCCGCAAACCCACAGTACCCCGCCTTCGACAGTTTCCCGCGGCTGTTGGTAACGGCGGTTGTCGGCACGCGGAACTATTGGTAGGTGTCGACCTTGGTCGACACGGAGCGAGCGCAGCAAGCGACCCGCTTTTGATCTTCTTTTTCTTTTTTCCGTGGTTGGACGCGCGCAAGGGACTGTCAAAGGCGGGGTAAGAGGGGTTTCGGCAGGGCTTGCAGTCCTGCATCCGCTACAAGCCAGAGCAACAGCAACAGCAACAGCGGCATTCGGTGGGATGGCGGGGCACTGTGGGTTTGCGGGGCCGCCGCAAGTATGTCCTTGTAGGCTTGGTCGCCGCATCCATGCGGCTCACACCCCGCAAACCCACAGTACCCCGCCTTCGACAGTTTCCCGCGGCTG
>NZ_JFYS01000037.1:0-1723 GCF_000632045.1 Stenotrophomonas sp. RIT309 | reverse complement strand
GCGCCCGTAGCTCAGTTGGATAGAGTACCTGGCTACGAACCAGGCGGTCGGGAGTTCGAATCTCTCCGGGCGCACCATTACACCGAAACAGCAGGCCTCGGCCTGCTGTTTTTTTATGTGTGTTTTTCGGCAGGGCTGCGCCCTGCACCTGCAGAGGCCAAAGCAACGGCAACAGCAGAAGCAGGCATTCCGAGGGATGGCGGGGCGGTGTCGGAGTGCGGGGACGCCGTAAACCCGTCCATGGGGGCTTGGCCGCGGCATCCATGCCGCGGACACCCCGCACTCCGACACCGCCCCACCCCTGACAGATCACCGCGATCTGCGGTAGATCCACGCCGTGCGTGGATGAATCTCCATCGAGTTCGAGTTGGAGTTCGAATATTTCAACAATTGATCGAAGAGCATCCACGCATGGCGTGGATCTACCGTGTCGACCAGGGTCGACACCCACCAACCGCACCAGCACCGACAGATCGCCGGAAACCTGTCGAAGGCGGGGTGGGTCCGGTTGCGGGAGTGTCCGCGGCATGGATGCCGCGGCCAAGCCCCCATGGACGGGTTTACGGCGTCTCCCGCAACCGGACCCACCCCGCCTCCCCACAGGAAACCAGCTTCTGCTGTTGCTGTTGCTGTTGCTGTTGAGGTTGCCGGCCAGCGGCCGGCACTACTGCAGGTGCAGGGCGCAGCCCTGCCGAACCCTACCCCTCTGCCATCGCCTGCCACCATTGCGCCAGCAGCTCCGGCCGCCGCAGGCGCTCGCGCCACCAGCGCAGGGCCGCGCCATCTTCGCCGGTGCGCCAGGCCAACCAGAAGGTCTCTTCCGGCTTGTGCTCCTCGACCTCGCGGATCACCAGCTGGCCGCGCGCCACCGCCGCGCGCGCGCAGGGCTCGGGCAGGAAGCCGAATCCCAGCCCCTGGCACTGCAGCTTCAACTTGCTGGCCATGTCCGGCAC
The DNA here is from genome assembly GCF_000632045.1 of Stenotrophomonas sp. RIT309. Classification (NCBI taxonomy): domain Bacteria; kingdom Pseudomonadati; phylum Pseudomonadota; class Gammaproteobacteria; order Lysobacterales; family Lysobacteraceae; genus Stenotrophomonas; species Stenotrophomonas sp. RIT309. The sequence continues at coordinate 770 of NZ_JFYS01000037.1, read as the reverse complement.
GGTCAACGTCTCCTGGCCCATCAACAGGCCCACCGTTCGTGGCAGCAGCCGCCGCGCAGAGTCGGACACGGCGATCGCGCAATACGGCGCCAACTGCTCGCGGCCCAGCACACCCGGTACGGACGCCAGCGGATGCCCGGGTGCCACCGCAAACACAAAATCAACGCTGCCCAGCGGCTCGACCACGTAGCCCCCGCCACTGGGACCCTCACCGGGAGCCGCGACCAACAGGTCGGCGCGCCGGTCCAGCAGCGCTTCCCAGGTACCGGACAGTGCTTCGCCAAACAGGCGCAGCCGGGTGGGCGCCGCCACCTCGCGGAACGCGGCGATATCCGGCCCCAGCAGCCAGGTCGGAAATACCGAATCCACCGCCAGGGTCAATTCCGCCTCCCAGCCCGAGGCCACCCGCCGCACCCGCAGCTCGAGCTCCCGGGCCGCACGCAGCAGGTGCCTGCCCTCCTCCAGCAGCGCGCGCCCGGCCTCGGTCGGCTCCGCCCGCGGGCCGATCCGGTCGAACAGCTGCACCCCCAGATCCTCTTCCAGCTTGGCCACGGTGTAGGAAATGGTCGAAGGCACCTTGTGCAGGGCCTTGCCGGCGCCGGCAAAGGAGCCTCGGCGGTCGATCGCGTCCAGGATCTGCAGGGCATCGAGGCTGAGCTTGAGCATTCGAAATTTTCGATGATTGCTGTCGAAACTATCCGTTTTTCAAACCCAAGGTGCAAGCGGATACTTCTCTTCAACGGGGAAACACAGCGGCTACCCGCCCACCC
>NZ_JFYS01000036.1:0-7322 GCF_000632045.1 Stenotrophomonas sp. RIT309 | reverse complement strand
CTCCCTGGTGAAATTAGCGCTATGGAACCACCCGATCCCATCCCGAACTCGGAAGTGAAACGTAGCTGCGCCGATGGTAGTGTGGCCTAAGCCATGCGAGAGTAGGTCATCGCCAGGGTTTATACCCCAAAACCCCGCTGCTCATGCAGCGGGGTTTTTCTTTGTGCGCGGGAAACCAAGGGTAGTGCTGGCCGCTGGCGGGCAACCACGTGCAGCCGCGTGATGTTCATGAGGTTGCCGGCCAGCGGCCGGCACTACCGGAACTCAATACCCACGCGTAGATGCGGCGCCCAGCGAGTGCCGCATTATGTGGAGCACAGCAGCTGGCGGACATACTCCGCCGCAGCGGCAGGTGCTCTGGCCTTCTTACTTATCATCGTGTCGCATGCAGCCTCGAACGGGCCACCTTCGTACCCGTTGAGTCAAACAACCCCGCCGGGAACTGCGCCCAACAAAAAAGGCGGCGCCCTGCGGGCGCCGCCTTCCACGCAGCAGACGCAGGCCCGGATCAGTCGATCAACGCGGCCTCGCGCCGGCGGAACACCGATACCGCCTGGTTCAGTGCACCGGCCTGCGATTGCAGTTCACGTGCCGCCGCAGTGGCTTCTTCCACCAGCGCCGCATTCTGCTGCGTGGCCTGGTCCATCTGCACCACCGTCTGGTTGATCTGCTCGATACCGGAGGACTGCTCCTGTGACGCCGCTGAGATCTCGCGCATCAGGTGGCTTACGTTCTCCACGCCGCCGACGATGCCCTGCATGCGCTGTCCGGCATCGGCCACCAACTGGGCGCCCTCGCCGACCTGACGTCCTGCCTCGTCGATGAGGACCTTGATCTCCTGGGCCGCCGCCGCCGATCGCTGTGCGAGCACACGGACCTCGCTGGCGACGACCGCGAACCCGCGTCCCTGTTCGCCGGCGCGTGCCGCTTCAACCGCTGCGTTGAGCGCGAGGATGTTGGTCTGGAAGGCAATGCCGTCGATCACGCCGGTAATGTCGCCGATCCGCTTCGACGCGCCCTCGATGGCCTGCATGGTGTCGACCACCCGCTGCATGGCGTGGTTGCCATCACTTGCTGCGCCCTGGGTGGAGGCGGCCAGCTCGCTGGCCTGGCGCGCATGCGCTGCGTTCTGGCGCACGGTGGCGGTCAGCTCCTCCATCGAGGCGGCCGTTTCCTGTAGATGAGCGGCCTGTCGCTCGCTGCGCTCGGACAGCGCGCCGTTGCCGGCGGCGATTTCGCTGGCGGCCGTGCTGATGGTGGTGGCGCAGTGCTGGATGTGGCCGACCATGCGCGCCAGCTGGCCGGCGGTGGCGTTGGCATCGCGCTGGATGGCGGCGAACGCGCCGTGGTATTCGCCCTGCATGCGACGGTCGAGATCGCCGTTGGCCATCGCCGAAAGCATCTGCCGCACTTCGTCGACCGTGCTGCCCAGTGTGTCCAGCAGCTGGTTGATGCCCCCGGTCAGGCCGTCGAGGAAGCTGGCGCCTTCGCTGGCCTGCAGGCGCTGTTCCAGATCACCCTGCGCGGCGGCATCGACAATCCCGGCGACGGCATTCTCCAGCGTCAGTTCGTGGGTACGGTCATGCCATTCCACCGCAAAACCCAGGCGCGCGCCCTGTGCGTCGAACACCGGGGTGACGACCTGGGCGAAGTGCACCGGCCCGATCCGCACCTTGCCGTTGTGTGTCGCCTGCAGCCCATTGAGGATGCCGCGGATGCGGTCAGGGTTGGCATGGAAGCGATGGATGCTGCTGCCGACCAGCCGCTCGGCGTCGAAATCGGGGAAGGCCTGGCGCAGCGTGGCCTGCTGGTTGCGCAGCAGCGCCACCACCGAGCGGTTGACGTAGCGGATGACGTGATCGTTGTCGGCGATCATCATCGCCGTGCGCGAGGCATCCAGTGCCTGGCGGATCTGCGCGTTCTCGGCATGTGCTTCGGCCTCGCGGCCGCGCTGCGCCTGCACATGGCGTGCGGTATCGGCCAGCGCGTGGGCCAGTGAACCGGGTGCGTAGTTGCGTGCATCGCTGTGTGCGCCGAGGTCGGCGCCCGTGGCAATGTCGCGTGCCAATGCCGCCAGGCGGTGCGGTCCGTGACCCAGCGCTTCGCTCTGTTGGCGCAGGCGCGCGGCGGTCTGGCCCAGCACCAGCGTCAGCACCGCCAGGGCCATGGCATTCAACAGCGGCGGCAGGACGGCCGCCCCATCAAGCAACGGCGCCAGCAACGCACTGACACCCACGGCGCCGGCCAGCCACAACGGCATGCGGTCACGCTGGATGAGCAGCACGCCCAGCAGCAGCGCGATGGGCAATGCGGCATTCAATCCGCTGATATGGCAGAGCAGGCTCAACTGCAGTGAAAGCAATACGGCCAGGCCGTTGCGCGCGAGCGCATGGCCGGCCTGGCGCCAGCCCAGCCAGGCGGCTGGCAGTACCGCGGCGGCAACGGCGCTCGCAGCGGGCAGCGACGTGCCGCGCACGGCAAGCACAAGGCCGATCGCTGCGAATACCACGCTGCCCAGCAGCAGGCGACGATCGCCCCGCTGTGCCAGCTGTTGCAGATAAGGGACACGGCCCTGGTCGGGCGGGCGGGAGGACGCAATGGACATCGGCAACTCCTGGATCAACGGACGGCAGCGACCCTGCAACGCCCTGCGCGGATGAGCGCAACGACGGCACGGTCGGGGAATTCGGGGAATGCGGCGCAGGCAGCGACGCGGAGGACGGACACCGTGACCACATCCTGTGGATGACGGTGCAGCAGACGGGACATGCGGTCTTCCTTGCAGAACCAGGAACGAGCCGCAGGCACAAAGGGCCTGCGTGCTGTGGACGCAGGGGCCCACTACCGTTCTATCGGCCGCACTGGCGCAGAGTGAAGTGCGCGCGGCCGACGATGGTCAGCGTGCGTTGGCGTTTTCGCTCAGGAACGCATCGATGACGGCGGCAATACGCGCCGGGTGTTCCATGTGCAGGTGATGGTTGCCGGGGAATACCGCCAGGCGGCCATCACGCAGATGCTGCAGGCGCTCGCTGCGCATCGGCTCGGGATAATACGACTGTGCAGGCGTGGCATAGATCACCTGGGTAGGACAGGTGATGGCCTGCAGCAGGTTGTCGATCTGGCCTTCGCTGAGGCGGATCGCGGTGGGCAGCATCAGGCGCGGATCGCTGCACCAGCGATAGCCGCCTTCGACCGGCTCGACACCGCGTTCGACCAGCAGGCGTGCGCAGCCTTCGCTGAGCTGGTTGGTCATCATCCGCGCCCGGATCGGTGCAGCCAGATCCGGGAACACGCGCAGCTGCTTGCGTGCCAGTGCTCGGGTGGCGTCGACGTGCTCGCGCAGGCGGCTGGCAGTTTCTTCCTCCGGCCCGCGCAGGCCGCCGAGTGCCTCGATGGCGACCAGCCGTTCGATGCGATCACTGACCGCTGCGGCGAGGCTGGCGATGCCGGCACCCATCGAATGGCCGATCAGGGTGAACCGGTCCCAGCCCAGTGCATCGGCGACATCGAGGACATGGGTGATTGCTGCTGGCGTGGTGTACACCGCCCCGATCGGCAGATGCGCGCTGTGGCCGTGCCCGGGCAGATCGATCGCCACCAGGTCCAGGTGCGGCAGATGCGGCGCCAGCGGAACGAAGCTGGCCGCATTGTCGAGCCAGCCGTGCAGGGCCAGCGCCCGCGGACCCTCACCCGGCCGGCGCAGGCCGGCGACACGGACGCCCGCGACCTGCAGCTCAAACGGCTGCAGGCTCATGCCAGCGACGCCACGGCCAGCCGAGCCAGTGCGCGGGCGTGATCCGGTGCGGCGTTGAGGCAGGGGATATAGCGCATCTGTGCGCCGCGCTCGGCCAGTGTTTCGGTGAAGCCCATGGCGACTTCTTCCAGTGTTTCCAGGCAGTCGGTGGCAAACCCGGGGCAGACGACGTCGATCTGTTTCACCCCCGCTTCGGCCAGCTCCCACAGGCTGGGCTCGGCGTAGGGCTGCAGCCAGCGTTCGCGGCCGAAGCGCGACTGGTAACCCATCTGCCAGTCGTCCGCGCCCAGGCCCAGTGCTGCGGCGATCGCGCGCGCACTGGCCTCGCAGCGCTGCGGATAGGGATCGCCGGCATCGGCAAGGCGCTGCGGAATGCCATGGAAGGAGAACATCAGCTTCTGGCCGCGACCCTGCTGCTGCCAGTAGCGCTGGATCGAGCCGGCAACGGCGGCGACCCAGTCCGGATCGATCGAATAGTCCTGCACCAGGCTGACGGTGACCTGTGGGTTCCTGCGCTGCCAGGCATCCACACGATCCTCGACCGAGGCCGTGGTGGTGGTCGAATACTGCGGATACAGCGGCAATACCACGATGCGGCGCACGCCCTCGGTGGCCAGCCGATCCAGTTCGGTGGTGAGCGCGGGTTCGCCGTAGCGCATCGCGTGGCGTACGCGCAGCGTCGGCAGCAATGCTTGCATCGCCTGCGCCAACTGGCGGGTGTGGACCATCAGCGGCGAGCCTTCCGGCAGCCACACCTGGGCGTACTTGGCGGCTGAACGGCTGCTGCGCAGCGGTAGTATCAGACCGCGCAGCAAGGGCTGCCACAGCAGTGCCGGCAGCGAGACCACGCGCCGGTCGGACAGGAATTCGGCCAGATAACGGCGAACGGCGGGGGCCGTCGGCGTCTCGGGCGTGCCTAGGTTGACCGCCAGTACGGCGGTATCGGGTGCGTCGAGCATGGGCGGTATTGTCGCCGATTCCATCGTCACGTCGGCATGCAGGGTTCGGATGGATGTCATCGATGAGGCCAATATGAGCAGGCAACGCTCATTGGGGATTCATCACAACACTACTAATTTCAGTCACTTGCTATATCTTCCTATGGACTGACTTCTGGAGCCTGCCATGCGTCGCCCGATCCAAGCCCTGCTGATCGCCGCCAGCCTGCTGTCCAGCCAGGCCATGGCCGGACCGCAGGAAGACCAGCGCGCCCGCAACGCGGTGCGTGTACTGGCTGAAATCCAGGGAATCCCTGAACAGGGCATTCCGGACAAATTGCTCGACGAAGGCCGCGCGGTCATCGTCATTCCCGACACGATCAAGGCCGGTCTGGTGATCGGCGGCCGTCGTGGCCACGGCCTGATGTCGGTGCGCATGCCCAATGGTGCGTGGTCCAACCCGGTATTCATCAAGCTCACCGGCGGCAGCATCGGCTTCCAGGCCGGTGTGCAGTCCTCCGACGTTGTGCTGGTGTTCCGCAACGACCGCAGCCTGGACAACCTCGTCAACGGCAAGTTCACCCTCGGCGCCGATGCCGGTGTGGCCGCCGGTCCGGTCGGCCGCAATGCCGCCGCCGCCACCGATGGCCAGCTGAAGGCCGAGATCTGGTCGTGGTCGCGCGCCCGCGGCCTGTTCGCTGGCGTGGCCCTGGATGGTGCGATCCTGCAGATCGACGATGCTGCCAACCTTGACGCCTACGGCAGCAACACCACCCCGCGGATGATCTTCGAGGGCCGCGCGGCTGGCTCGCCTTCAATGGATGTGGTCGCTTTCCGTGATCGCCTGGAAGAGGCCACCTACGCGGCGCGCAACAACCGCAATGGTGGCAATGACGCACCGCGTCCGGCGGCTGCTGCAGCGCCTGCCCCGCAGCCTGTTCAGGCAGCGCCGGCGGCACCTGCTGAAGCGACCACGGCGCCGCTGCAGGCCGTGCCGCAGACCCCGCCGCCGGCCCAGCAGGGTTTCCAGCCGGTCAACGACGGTGAAATCCGCACTGAAACACTGGGCAACAACTGACTTTCGTCACGCGCGCCGGCTAACAGCCGGTGCGCTATGCTCGGCAATCTGATCACTAACGTAACGAGCGACTTATGGGCAGTTTCAGCATCTGGCATTGGTTGGTCGTGCTCGCCATCGTCCTGCTGGTGTTCGGCACCAAGCGCCTGACCAGTGGTGCCAAGGACCTCGGCTCGGCGGTCAAGGAATTCAAGAAGGGCATGCACGACGACGACAAGCCGAACGCGCAGTTGGGCGACGAGTCGCGCAGCCAGGACGCCTCGCGCACCGCGCAGGACGAGCACGACCGCAAGCCGCGTTGATCCGGAGCGGTTGCGGTGTTTGATATCGGCTTCAGCGAACTGCTGGTGATCGCGGTTGTCGCCTTGGTGGTGCTCGGACCTGAGCGCCTGCCCAAGGCGGCCCGCTTCGCCGGGCTGTGGGTACGCCGCGCGCGCAATCAATGGGATTCGGTCAAGCAGGAACTGGAACGCGAACTGCAGGCCGAAGACATCAAGCGGCAGATGCAGGACGTGCGCCAGGGCATGCAGGACACCGAGAACCAGCTGCGTGCCAGCGGCGAAGCCATGCGCCGCGAAGCCGAGCAGATGCAACAGCACAGCGACACACTGGCGCAGCAGGTGCGTGCACCGGCCCCGGCCGAACAGCCCCCACATCTGGCGGATGCGCCCGAGCCGGAGGTGGCGTCGACTGAAGGTGCAGCCATTACGCCCGCCACCGCTGAAGCTGCGGGCAATGCCGTTGCTGATACCGCGACCGAAACGCCCGCGCGCACGGAGCGCCCGTCATGAGCGAACACGACTTCGGCGAAAGTTCGCTGGTGGAACACTTGGTTGAACTGCGCTCGCGCCTGGTGCGTGCGCTGCTGGGGCTGGGCGTTGTGCTGCTGGGCCTGCTGCCGTTTACCCAGAAGCTTTACAACGCACTGGCCGAGCCGCTGATCTCGCAGTTGCCCAATGGGCAGACGATGATCGCCACCAACCCGGCCGGCGCCTTCTTCGCGCCGTTGAAGCTGACGTTCTTCGTGGCCCTGTTCGTGGCCGTGCCATGGCTGCTGTACCAGCTGTGGGCCTTCGTCGCGCCGGGCCTGTATGCACGTGAGAAGCGCCTCGCGATGCCGTTGCTGGTCTCCTCGGTGCTGCTGTTCTACACCGGCTGCGCCTTTGCCTATTTCCTGGTGCTGCCGGCGGTCTTCCACTTCCTCACCACCTTCAGCCCGGAAGTGATCGCGATCACGCCGGATGCGAACGCCTACCTGGATTTCGTGCTGGCGATCTTCTTCGCCTTCGGCGGCAGCTTCGAGCTGCCGGTGGCGATGGTGATCCTGGTGCTGCTGGGCTGGATCACGCCGCAGCAGTTCAAGGAAGGACGCGGTTACGCGATCGTCGGCATCTTCGTGCTCGCTGCGATCCTGACTCCGCCGGACGTGGTGTCGCAGCTGATGCTGGCGATCCCGATGTGCCTGCTGTACGAACTGGGCATCCACGCCGCGCGCTGGCTGGTGCCGTCTTCGGTGGTCAAGAAGCCTGCGGCCTGATCCCCGGTAGCGCCG
>NZ_JFYS01000035.1:0-13007 GCF_000632045.1 Stenotrophomonas sp. RIT309 | reverse complement strand
GATGGAGATTGGGGGCTGCCGGCTTCGCGCCTGTCGGGAAGACGTCGCGGGCGGGCGGCGGAATCAGCGCTTGGGCGTGTAACGGCCCTTGGACTGGCTGAGGAAATGATACGTGTTGTTCTTCGAATCCACCTCGAACCCGACGCCGGACTGCTCCATGCCGGGCCGGGTCATGGTCACCAGGGCATCGGTGCGGGCGCGGTTGTCCTTCGGGAATACATCCAGGTGGTCGGTGCGGAAGGTGGTCGGGACCACGCCCGGGCCGGCCGGGCTGTCGCCGGCGACGTTGCCCCGCAGCTTCATCTCGTCGCCCTTGGCACTGAGCCAGCCGGTCTGGGCGCGCAGCGTCCAGTGCTTGCCATCCTTGTCGGGCATTTCGAACAGCGGCGTGATGATGTTGAGCGTCTGGTCACCACGCTGGCGTTCCAGCAGGGGCGCGCGCAGGGTGGTCGATTCCTTGCCATGTTCGTCCAGGGCGACGATCTGGAAATCGTGCAGGATGTAGTCCACGCCGGCGTCCTGGCCTTCGACGGCAGGTGCCTTTTCGCGGTTGCGCAGCGCCGCCCAGCTGCTCAGCAGGGCGGCCAGCAGCAGGCCGACGCCGAGGATCATCCGCCAGTTCAGGGTGGGGGCATTCATGCGCCGAACCTCGCCAGCACGGCGTCCACGCGGCACTGCGCGGCCAGCAGCACGTCGCACAGCTCGCGCGCGGCACCACGGCCACCGTCAGCACGGGTGATCCAGTGCACGCGCTCGGCGATCCACGGATGGGCATTGGCCGGAGCCACCGCCAGGCCGACCGCGCCCAGTGGCGCCAGGTCGGGCAGGTCGTCACCCATGAAGGCCACCTGCTCCAGGCCGATGCCGTGCTGGGCGCACAGCGCCTGCACGCTGGCCAGCTTGTCGCCGACGGCAATCTGGGTGTCGATGCCCAGGTCGGCGCCGCGCTTGAGCGCGGACTGGCTGTTGCGCGCGGTGATCAGCACGGGGTGGATGCCGTGCTGCTGCAGCAGTTTCAGGCCCAGGCCATCCTGCACGAAGTACGCCTTGCTCTCATTGCCATCCTTGTCGTAGTACAGCCGACCGTCGGTGAGGGTGCCGTCCACGTCGAAGCAGGCCAGGCGGATACCGGCCGCCACGGCATGCAGGTGGGTGGGGAAGGCGGGCAGGGGGGACCAGGGCATCAGGGCATCGGACTCGGTGGTTGCGGGCTCGTTGGTACAGACTGAATGGGGTCTACGGACTGTCGGTTAAACCACCCGCGCCCGCAACAGGTCATGAATGTTCAGGGCGCCGACCGCGCGGCCCTGGCTGTCGACCACGATCAGGCCGGTGATCTTGTGGGTTTCCATCAGCCGCGCAGCCTCCACCGCCAGCTTGTCGGCGCTGATGGTGCGCGGTTGCCGGGTCATCACATCGGCGATCCTGGCGGTGCGCACGTCCAGGTCGGTGTCCAGGGCGCGGCGCAGGTCGCCGTCGGTGAACAGCCCGATCAGCACGCCCTGGTCGTCGACCACGGCGGTCATGCCCAGGCGCTTGCGGCTCATCTCCATCAGCGCTTCGCTGAGGCTGGCGCCGACATCGACCTTGGGCAGGTCCTCGCCGGTATGCATGACGTCGGTGATGTGCAGCAGCAGGCGGCGGCCGAGGCTGCCGGCCGGGTGCGAACGGGCGAAATCGTCGGCGGTGAAGCCGCGCGCATCCAGCAGGGCCACCGCCAGCGCGTCACCCATCGCCAGCGAGGCGGTGGTGCTGGAGGTGGGCGCCAGCGCCAGCGGGCAGGCTTCGGCCGGCACGCTCACATCCAGGTGGAAATCGGCGGCGCTGGCCAGGCTCGACTGCGGGCGGCCGGTCATGGCGATCAGCACATTGCCCTGGCGCTTGAGCACCGGCAGCAGCATCAGCAGCTCATCCGATTCACCCGAATAGGACAGGGCCAGCACCACGTCGTCCTCGGTGATCATGCCCAGGTCACCGTGGCCGGCCTCGCCCGGGTGCACGTAGAACGCCGGGGTGCCGGTGGAGGCCAAGGTGGCGGCGATCTTGCGTGCCACATGGCCGGACTTGCCCATGCCGGTGGCGACCACCCGGCCACGGCTGCCCAGGATCGCCCGGCAGGCCTGCTGGAAGGCATCGCCGAGGCGGTCGGCCACGGCGTCCAGCGCCTGCCGTTCGATCTCGAACACACGCCGGCCACTGGCGACCAGGGCGGCAGGGTCGGCGGAACGGGGGGGCAACAGGGATTCGGCCATGCGGACGCCACGCAGCGGAAGTAGAATGGACGCACATTTTATTAGGAAAGCCCGTTGGACGCCGACACCATCCGCAATCTGATCGAAACCGGCCTGCCCGGCGCCCGCGCCGACGTGCAGGGTGACGATGGCGTGCATTTCGAAGCGACCGTGGTCAGCGAGGCCTTTGCCGGCAAGCTGCCGCTGGCCCGCCACCGGATGGTGTATGCCACTCTGGGTGACCTGATGGGCGGCGCGATCCACGCGCTCGCACTGAAAACCGTGACCCCGGCCGAAGCCGGCTGAACCGCAGAAGATCCCCAATACATGGCCAAGATCGTTGTGACCGGCGGCGCTGCGCTGCACGGTGAAGTAAGCATCTCCGGCGCCAAGAACGCCGTCCTCCCCATCCTGTGCGCGACCCTGCTGGCCGATGCGCCGGTGGAGATCACCAACGTGCCGCATCTGCACGATGTGGTCACCACGGTGAAGCTGCTGGGCGAACTGGGCGCGAACGTGACCATCGACCAGGGCACGCTGTCGCGTGGCAGCGCGATCGTGGTCGACCCGCGTCCGGTCAACCAGCATGTGGCTCCTTATGAGCTGGTCAGGACCATGCGCGCCTCGATCCTGGTGCTGGGCCCGCTGCTGGCCCGTTTCGGCGCCGCCGAAGTATCGCTGCCCGGCGGCTGCGCGATCGGTTCGCGCCCGGTCGACCAGCACATCAAGGGCCTGCAGGCACTCGGTGCCGACATCGTGGTCGAGAACGGCTTCATCAAGGCCACCGCCAAGCGCCTGAAGGGTGGCCACTTCACCTTCGACATGGTCAGCGTGACCGGCACCGAGAACGTGCTGATGGCCGCAGTGCTGGCCGAAGGCACCACCATCCTCGACAACGCGGCGATGGAACCGGAAGTCACCGACCTGGCGCATTGCCTGATCGCTCTCGGCGCGAAGATCGAAGGCCTGGGCACCGCCCGTCTGGTCATCGAAGGCGTCGAACGCCTGTCCGGTGGTCGCCATGAAGTGCTGCCCGACCGCATCGAAACCGGCACCTTCCTGGTGGCTGCAGCGATGACCGGTGGCAAGGTCACCGTCAACCGCGCGCGCCCGAACACCATGGACGCGGTGCTGGCCAAGCTGGTGGAAGCCGGCGCGACCATCGAGACCACCGAAGACAGCATCACCCTGGACATGCACGGCAAGCGGCCGAAGGCAGTCAACCTGACCACCGCGCCGTATCCGGCGTTCCCGACCGACATGCAGGCGCAGTTCATGGCGCTCAACTGCGTGGCCGACGGCGTGGGCGTGATCAACGAAACGATCTTCGAGAACCGTTTCATGCACGTCAACGAGCTGCTGCGCCTTGGCGCGGATGTGCAGGTGGAAGGCCACACGGCCATCGTGCGTGGTCACGAGCGCCTGAGCGGTGCACCGGTGATGGCAACGGACCTGCGCGCGTCCGCGTCGCTGATCCTGGCCGGCTTGATGGCCGATGGCGATACCACCATCGATCGCATCTACCACCTTGATCGCGGCTACGAAAACATCGAAGAAAAGCTGTCTTCGCTCGGCGCCACCATCCGGCGCGTGGCCGCATGATCCTGCGCGGCAGGTTCAGCCGTCGCCGCAAGGCGCTGCTGGTGCTGGTGCTGATCGTGCTGGCGTGGCTGGGCTATGCCTGGTACGCCAACATCGCCATCACCAAGGGCATCGAGCAGAAGGACATGGACTGGAATGGCGACGGCACGGTAAGCCGTGACGAGATCATCCAGTCGTTCTACGCGGTTGCGGTGAACGACAGCCAGGACGGCAACCGCCATTGCCGCACGTTCGTGCGCCGATCCACGGGCGAGCAGATCCGGGTCGACTGCCGCACCGAGTTCAAGCCGGCGGAAGAAACGAAGAAATGAAAAAACGCCCGCGAAAGCGGGCGTTTTTGTGTGCGGGGCATGAATCCACGCATGGCGTGGATCGACGTTGGGCGGTAGCGCCGGGCCATGCCCGGCGAGCGCGCAGCGCGGTCGGTCAGTTCATCGCCTTGATGGTCAGGTCCAGCGCATCGCGGCCGCTCTCACGCTGCAGCATGCGCGCCGGCACCGGGAACTCCGGCACGATCCAGGCGATCAGCTCCTTGTTGCCGTCGGTGCGCGAGACCTTGGTGGCCTCGTAGCTCTTGCCGCCGACGGTGACCGATTCCTTGCCCACCACGCGGTAGGTCATGTTCTTGATGCGGCCTTCGTCGACCATGCGATAGGTCAGCGGCTTGCCGGCGGCCAGGTCGCGGGCGATGGCCAGGTTGATCAGCAGCGCGTCCATGTCGCCGGCCTTCAGGGCGATCGGTCCGGCACGGTCCGGCTTGATGTCGCCGGTCCAGGTGGCCTGGTTGCTGGTCCAGTTGTAGTTGGCCTGCACATTGCGCTTCTTCACCAGCAGCGCAGAGCGGTCCTGGCTGCTGAGCGGACGCAACTGCCCACGCACTTCCTCGAACACGGTGGTCTGGCTCAGGTCCGCCAGCTGGTTCTTGACCTGCAGGCTGTAACGCCACTTGTTGGTGCCTTCGCTGGCCAGGGTCATGCTGCCATTGGCCTGCATGCCCATGTAGCTGGCGAGGTAGTCGGCCTTGAACGGCTGCAGGGCCATGGCCGGCAGGCTGGCCACCGACAGTGCGGCAGCGGCGATCCAGGTCAGGGGGCGGGTCAGGGTGTTCATGCTCAGACTCCTTGGTATTCGATCAGGCGCAGATCGACGCGATCTTCGCCGTCTTCACGTTGCAGGATGCGCACCGGGGTGGGGACACCGTTGGCGATCCAGAGAATGGTTTCATTGTTGCCGCCGTTGGTGCGATACACCCGCAGCGCGTTGTAGGACAGGTCGCCGACCTCGACGTTCTCGGTCTGCGGCGCGGCCTGGTAATCGTGCTGGCGCACCTTGCCCATGTCGACGTAGCGATAGTGCATGGCCGCGCCGGGACGGGCGTCGCGCATGATCGCCAGGTTGATCAGCAACGCGCTCTGGTCGCCGGCCTGCAGTGGAATCGGCTGGGCGCGCTTCTTTTCCACGTCGCCGCTCCACTGCGCGGTACCGGCCTGCCAGTTGTAGGTGCCGACCGCCTTCTTGCCCAGGAACAGGCCCTTGCGCACCGTGCTCTGGCTGAGCGGCGCATACACACCGCTGCGCTCCTCGAACACCGTGCTCTGCTCGATGTTCAGGCCCAGCACGCTGGCAAAGCCGCGGCGGCCGACCACCTGCATGTCCACCCGCCACTGGCTGCCGCCGGTGTGGGTGACCTGCATGGTCGCATCGCCTGCTTCCTTGCCTTTGAAGAACGCCTGGTAGGTCGCGCTGAACGGCTGCAGCGGCGGCGGCTCCCAGGCCAGTGCAGGTAACACCGGCGGCGCCACCTCCGCAGGTGCCGGCGCAGCGGGCGCTGTTGCCTGGCCCCAGCCCGCACAGGCGAGGACGGCAAGCGGCAGCAGCAGAGTTGTACGCAGCAGGGACGTGGTCTTCATGGCCGACAGGAACCGCAGGAGGGGAGCAGGATGCCAGCCCCGCAGTCAGCGGGGCGTGTGCACGGGCGTTACCGGTTCAGGTTTCCGGCGGAATCTAGAGCCAAGGGGCTAAACAGGGGGTGACCGTCGAACATCGGCTGGCCTTCCCGTTCAGCCAGGCGGCCTGCACAGAGTAGTTCCAGGGTGGCGATCAGCAGCGGATGCTCCACCGCAAGCACGCGTTCGGCCAGGGTCTGCGCATCGTCGCCGGCAAGCACCGGAACCCGGGCCTGCGCCAGCACCGCGCCGGCATCCAGTTCCGGCACCACCAGGTGCACGCTGGCGCCGTGCTCGCTATCGCCGGCCTCAAGCGCCCGTGCATGGGTGTGCAGGCCCTTGTGCAGCGGCAGCAGCGAGGGGTGGATGTTGACCAGGCGGCCATTGAACCGCTGTACGAAATCGGCGCCCAGAATGCGCATGTAGCCGGCGCAGACGATCCAGTCCGGCGTGGATGCTGCCAGCGCATCACCCAGCGCCTGCTCGTAGGCGGCGCGGTTGCTGAATTCCTTCGGCGCATGCCCCCAGCGTCGATCCGTTGCCACCCGCTCCAGGGCGGTCGCATCGGGACGATCGGAGAACACGCCGACAATCTCGGCCTGCAGTCGCCCTGCCGCGATGGCGTCGACAATGGCCTGCAGGTTGCTGCCGCGCCCGGATGCCAGCACCGCGATTCGGCGGATGCTCATCGCACCACGCTCCGGCGTACCAGCGGCCACAGCAACAGGCTGCCCAGGGTCGCCAGCAGCATGTCCGCATGCGCGTCCCACATGTCGCCCTGCTGGCCGTTGTAGGCCTCAGCCGCTTCCGGCGACAGGGCAAGGGCGATGCCCCATTCCAGCCACTCATACACCAGGCTGGAACACATCACCGCCATCACCGCCAGGGTGAATGCCTGGCCGATGCGCAGCGCAGGCCAGGAATGTCGCGCCAGCTGCAGCAATGCGGGGGTGAAGCAGACGCCATAGAGGAAGTGGATCAGGCGATCGAAGTGGTTGCGCTGCCAGCCAAAGGCTGCGTCCGGCGACCACCCGAGCAGCGACTGCAGCCATGCGTCATACGGCACGTTGGAGTACAGCCAGCGCGCGGCCACGCAGTGGATGGCGATGAAGCCGCAGATGGCGATGAACGCGCCGTTGCCCAGCTGCCAGCGCCGGTCCACCCACCACAGGGCCAGCAGGCCGATCACCGTCAGCGAACTGTGCAGGGTCTGCTCGAGCGGCCACAGCGGATGGATCCAGGTGGCGGCGAAGATGCCCAGCACCGCGACCAGTGCGGCCTTCTTCGGTGCCGACAGGGAGTGGGTGGCGCGGTTGCGGGCGAGCGTGGAGGCAGCGGGCGTGGACATGTCGGGGCGATCAGCAGAAGAGACGGAACATGCGCTTGCCAGCTCAGACGCTGACGTGGTCGCCGCGGTCGAACAGGGCGGCGATCTCCGGCTTGCGCAGGAAATACACCGCGTAGGCGGTCAGGGCCATGCCCAGTGGGCCGGCCATCACCGCTGCCCAGGCCGCGCCGCGACACCAGGCCAGGTGGCTGCGCTGGCCAAGCAGCCGCGCGGTGCGCAGCTGCAGGAAGCCCAAGCCGATGGCCAGCAGCGACACCGCGGCGTACACCGTCGCCAGCACCGCGCCGTCGTCCATTCCGCGTTCGAAGGCGACGATGCCGACAAAGCCGAGGAAGACCAGCGCTGCCAGCCAATGGAAGCCGGCCAGCGCGTAGAACAGGATCTTCAGGTTGTGAAGGTGGCTTGCGGTCTGCAGGTCGGCCAGGGTCTGCCGTGGCAGCGGCGGTGGGTTCATGCCATCGCTCATGCCACACCCGCCTGGCCAGCGAAGGCGGCTTTCACCTGCGGGCGCAGCAGCACGACCAGGGTGAACACGCCGAGGATGGTGCCGATGGGGGTGAACAGGCACGCCAGCCCCGCCACGATCATGCACAGCAGGTAGCGGCGCTGCTGTGACAGGCAGCGGCCGGCATAGGCCACGAAGGCTGCCAGGGTCAGCCCGCCGAGCACGATGCAGACGCCCATCACGGTGAACAGCCAGCCGACGAACTGCTGCTCTTCCGGCGATGACGGTTCACCGCCAGATTTCATCGGCAGCGAGCCGGACAGCATGGCGATGCCCAGCACGATGTGCAGCACGAAGACCAGCGAGAACACCGCCATCAGGCCAGCGACCACATAGTGGCCGATCGCCAGCTGGCGCAGCTGGGTGGCGTCCTGCGGGCCGAACACCGGCACGGCCGGGTTCGGCGGCAGCACCGGCGGAGCCGGCGGCGTCGACAAGGGAGGAGGTGCGTCCATGCGGGTTCCTTTGTCCAGTGGATCAGGCGATGTGGACGCGTTCGCCGCCTTGGGCGGTGACCACCTGGCCGATCGTCCAGTGCTCCAGGCCTTCCGCCTTGACCGCAGCGGATACGGCCTCGAGCTGGTCCGCAGCGACGATCAGCACGAAGCCGATGCCGCAGTTGAAGGTGCGCCACATCTCGCTGTCTGCCACCGCGCCTTCCTTCTGCAGCCACTGGAACACCGGCGGCAGGGTCCACGACGAGGCCTGGATGTCCAGGCCGAGGCCTTCGGGCACCACGCGGATGATGTTCTCGGTCAGGCCGCCACCGGTGATGTGAGCCATGCCGTGGATGGCATCGCCGTGCGACTTCAGCAGCGACAGGATCGGCTTGACGTACAGGCGGGTGGGGGCCATCAGCGCATCGACCAGCTTGACCCCGCCTTCCAGTTCCAGCTCGGCCGGGCGGCCGGCGCGGTCATAGATGCGACGGACCAGCGAATAGCCGTTGGAGTGCGGGCCGGACGAGGCGATGCCGATCAGCACGTCGCCGGCGGCGACATTTGCGCCGTCCTTCAGTTCGCTCTTTTCGACGGCCGCGACGGTGAAGCCGGCCAGGTCGTACTCGCCCGGCGCGTACATGTCGGGCATCTCGGCGGTTTCGCCGCCGATCAGGGCGCAGCCGGCCTCGGTGCAGCCATTGGCGATGCCGCCCACGACCGCGGCGGCGGTGTCGATGTCCAGCTTGCCGGTGGCGAAGTAGTCCAGGAAGAACAAGGGCTCGGCTCCCTGCACCAGCACGTCGTTCACGCACATGGCGACCAGGTCGATGCCGATCGTATCGTGGCGGTTCAGCTGGTGGGCCAGCTTCAGCTTGGTGCCGACGCCGTCGGTGCCCGACACCAGCACCGGTTCGCGGTACTTGTTGGACAGGTCGAACAGGGCGCCAAAGCCACCCAGGCCGCCCATCACCTCCGGACGGAAGCTGCGCTTGACCAGGGGCTTGATCCGCTCGACCAGTTCGTTGCCGGCGTCGATGTCGACACCCGCGTCACGGTAGGTGAGGGGAGAAGGGGCGGAAGACGGGCTGTTGGTCACGGGCGTCGGCGCTGGCAGGGGTTGAATCGCCGATTTTAACAGGCCGCATTGGCGCAAAGGCCGTATTCGGGCAACAATTCCCCCCGGATACGTCGAGCCAATGGATGTCCTGATGCGCCGCAGCCTGTTTTTGACCCTGCTCTTTGCGCTGTGCCTGCCGGTGGCCACGATGGCCCAGAGCGGCATGCGAACCGAGGGGGATGTTGCCACTGCCAGTGGTGCGTACGAGGCCGAAGTGCCCGTCAACAGCCAAGCCGAGGCTGATCGCAACGGTGCACTTGCCCGCGCGTTGAGCGTTGTACTGGGCAAATTGTCCGGCGATCGCAGCGTCATGTCGCGCCCCGGCGTGGCGCAGGCGTTGCGCAATGCCAAGGACTATGTGGCCAGCTACGACTACAAGCAGGACCAGAGCGTGGGCGCCAGCGGTGCGCCGAGCTTCCGTACCCTGCTGGTCGCGCGCTTCCGCGAGGATGACGTGGACGGGCTGGTGTCGGCCCTGGGCCTTCCGCTGTGGCCTCAGCCCCGGCCGAAGCCGGTGCTGTGGCTGGCCGTCGACGACGGCAGTGGTCCGCGCCTGGTCAGCGTGCAGCAGGCCAATGCTGCGCGGCCGCTGCTGAGCCGGGCCATCGAGCGCGGCTACAAGCTCGGCCTGCCCAGTGGAGGCGCCGCCGAGCAGGCCCTGGCCGGTGCCATCTGGCGCCAGGACAGCGCTGCTGTCGCCCGGGCCTCGTCGCGCTATTCGCCGCCGATGCAGCTGATCGGCAAGCTTTACCGCGCCAATGGCGGCTGGCAGGCGGACTGGGTGTTCGTCGACAACGGCCGGGAACTGAACAAGTGGACCAGCAAGGACGCCAACGCCATGCGCGCGATGGCCGCCGGTGCCGATGGCGCTGCCGACGCGCTGGTCAAGCGTTACGCCAAGGCCGGTGCGGCCACCGGCCAGGCGGGCACCTACCGCGTGGTGGTGACCGGCATCAACAGCGCCGACGAATACCTGCGCCTGGCCGCCGGCCTGCGTGAAGTGGCCGTGGTGCGCAACGTCACCCCGCTGCGCGCGACCGCCGACCATCTGGAACTGAATCTGGAAATGACCACCGGCCTGGCCGGCTTCAACCGCATGCTCGGCGACAACGGCGTGCTGGTGCCGTCGGCGACACTGCCGGCCCTGCCGACGCCGATCGACGATACGACCGGTGCACCGGCACCGGCGCCGGTCAGCAATGAGTACCGCCTGCGATGATCCTGTCCCCGGAAGCGGAAATCGCGCAGTTCCTGCGGCGGCTGAAGTTCATCCTGCTGGCCGGCCTGATCGGCTGGGTCGTGTGGCTGCTGGCGCCGATCCTGACGCCGTTCGTGCTGGCGCTGGCGCTGGCCTGGCTGGGCGATCCGCTGGTGGACCGCATTGAAGCGACCGGCCGCTCGCGCATGACCGGCGTGGTGCTGGTGTTCGTGGCAATGGTGCTGGTGATCGTCGCGCTGCTGCTGGTGCTGGTGCCGATGATCGAGCGCCAGATCAGCACCCTGATCGCCGCGGCTCCGCAGGCGCAGGCCTGGCTGATGGAGAAGGGCATTCCCTGGTTCGAGCAGAAGACCGGGCTGGAAGTGATGCAGTGGATGGATCCGGACCGTGTGATCGAATGGGTACGCAGCCATTGGCAGCAGGCCGGCGGGTTCGCTACGACCTTCATGGGCTACGTATCGCGCTCGGGCTTCACGGTGGTGACCTGGGTGGTCAACCTGTTGCTGCTGCCGATCCTGGCGTTCTACTTCCTGCGTGACTGGGACAAGCTGGTCGAACGCGTGGCATCGGTGATCCCGCGCAACCAGATCGGCACGATCACCACGCTGGCACGTGAATCCAACGAGGTGCTCGGTGCGTTCATCCGCGGGCAGTTCCTGGTGATGCTGGCGCTGGGCGTGATCTACGCCGGTGGCCTGTCGCTGGTCGGGCTCAAGCTGGGCCTGCTGATCGGCCTGATCGCCGGCCTGATCAGCTTCATTCCCTACCTGGGCGCGACCACCGGCATCCTGATGGCGATCGTGGCTGCGCTGGTACAGGCGCAGGGGTTCGACCTGAAACTGCTGATCCTGGTGGGCGTGGTGTTCACCGTTGGCCAGCTGCTGGAGAGCTACGTGCTGACCCCGCGCATCGTCGGCGACAAGATCGGCCTGCACCCGGTGGCGGTGATCTTCGCGGTGATGGCCGGTGGCCAGCTGTTCGGCTTCCTGGGCATGCTGCTGGCGCTGCCGGTGGCGGCGGTCAGCAATGTGCTGTTGCGCTATGCGCACCAGCGTTACCGCCAGAGTGAGCTGTACGCCGGCGAGAAGCCCGCGATCGTGCTTGATGGTGTGATCGACCAGCCCCATATCATCGTGCCTGGCAATGACAAGGGTCCGGAACTGAAGTGATTGGTGTGCCGCAACTTCCGCTGGCCCTGCATTACCCGCGGGACCAGCGGCTGGAAAGCTTCATCGGCGCGCCGGACGGCGCGCTGGCGCAGCTGCATGCCATCGCGGTAGGGGCCAGCCACGACTGGGTGTACCTGGAAGGCGCGGCCGGCACCGGCAAGACCCACCAGGCACTGGCGATGTGTTCCAGCGCCGAGCAGGCCGGGCGCCTGCCGACCTATGTGCCGCTGGCCAGCGTGGTCGGCCGGGTGCGGGTGGCGCTGGAAGGGCTGGAGCAGCGCGAGCTGGTGGCGCTGGATGGCCTGGATGCGGTGGCAGGCAATCGTGAGGATGAAATCGCGTTGTTCGATTTCCACAACCGCGCGCGCGCTGCCGACGTGACGGTGCTGTACACCGCACAGAAGTCGCCGGGCGAACTGGGCCTGGTGCTGCCGGACCTGCGTTCGCGCCTGGGCCAATGCGTGCGCGTGCTGTTGCAGCCGCTGGACGAGGAAGGCCGCGCGGCGGTGTTGCGCGAGCGCGCGCTGCGCAGAGGGCTGGCGATCGACGAGGCCGCCATCGAGTGGCTGCTGTCGCACACCGGGCGCGAGCTGGGTGGGCTGATCACGCTGCTGGACTGGCTGGATCGCGAGTCGCTGGCGGCCAAGCGGCGGATCACCGTGCCGTTCCTGCGCCAGGTGCTGGAAGAAGGCCGTCCTCGTTACTGAGGGTGGGGTTTGTTTGCAGGGCTGCCGCCCTGCACCCGCAGAAGCAACGTCAACGTCAGAAGCTGGCTATCCGTGGGGTGGCGGGGCGGCTCAGGTTGCGGGGGACGGCGCAAGTACGTCCCTGTAGCCTCGGTCGCGCCATCCATGGCGCTCACGCCCCCGCAACCTGAGCCACCCCGCCTTCGACAGGTTCCCGCGATCTGCCGTGTCGGCGTTCTGCACTGCTGTTGGTGGGTGTCGACCTTGGTCGACACGTGTCTTGCTTGTAGTGGGTGACGACCGTTGGTCGTCACAAGAGCGAAGCGACCCGCTTCTGCTTTTCCTTTTTCTTTTTCGTGGCTGGACGCGCACGGAATTTGTCAGAGGTCGTTGGCGCCATGATGGCGACAAGTAGATCCACGCCATGCGTGGATGAGACTTTCCGGGGAAGTACTGCCTTGGATCCGACGTTCTCTGCTTGTGGTGGGTGACGACCGTTGGTCGTCACCAGAGCGAAGCGACCCGCTTCTGTTTTTCCTTCTTTTCCGTGGCTGGACGCACACGCAGACTGTCAGAGGTCGGGCGGGTGGGCCATGCAGGGGCGTTGGCGCCATGGATGGCGACAAGTAGATCCACGCCATGCGTGGATGAGACTTTCCCAGGAAGGACTGCCTTGGATCCGACGTTCTCTGCTTGTGGTGGGTGACGTCCGTTGGTCGTCACCAGAGCGAAGCGACCCGCTTC